>JBLHKE010000393.1:0-7235 GCA_047619485.1 Verrucomicrobiales bacterium
GCCATTGCTTCGAAACATTTCCACATCGCCGAGTAGCATTCTAGTCGAGAACTCGCCCTTCAGGCAGTTGAGCCGCCCGATCAGATCCTCCTCAGTCAGCCCTTCCAGTGCATGCTCCTTGTTGGGAGTCTCCAACAAAAGGTGAAAGTGATTACCCATAAAACACCAGGCAAGTGCCCGCAGCCCGCTGAACTTCAGCTGTTTGAACAGAATCTTGCGAAACGTCTCCTTCTCAGCATCACCAAACAAAATCTCCTGACCAGCCGTCCTGGAAACCACATGCACACACTGAGTGCGTTTCTTATCGCCAAGCAAAAATTCCCGAGTCTTGCGCATTAGACTATAAAATCAGGGACGGGGAGGGGAGTCAAGGGAGAAATAACGCAAGGGGTGTGGCCCCTTGCATTACTAGGTGGCACCTTGAATTACTTCGCCTTGAATTACTATTCGGACTAGGTGATTTCCCTAGGGACGCATCAGTCCTGCACAGGAGTGCATTTTTCAGGAAAGGATCCCATAGTGGATGCAGCGGGAGGGAATGTGAAGAGAGATGTGAGGAGAGAAGTGGGGAATCGGCTGATCTCGGAGGAGGACGGCCGGTTCTTCCTTTTTCTAAACCAACAACGTTTTCCACGAAGTAATTGTGGTTCTGTTTCGATCTCGACTTCTGCTGTGGAATTTTGGAATGTGGAAGGGTGATGTCCACATTCGAAGTTCAGTCAAAACGAGTTGCGGTCATTGATGACCACCCGATCGTCCGAGTTGGCGTACGGCTGATGCTTGAGGCGGAGGCCGGCCTGACCTGTATCGGCGAAGCAGGATCGGTGACTGAGGCCTTCGCGCTCGTCGAAGCCGAATCCCCGAACATGATCGTGCTAGACCTGTGGATGGGCGGTAACGACGGGCTTGAACTTGTGCGAAATTTGCGGGCGATCGCGCCAGAGATGGAGATCCTAGTCTACTCGATGAACGACGAGCTGATCTATGGGCCGCGGGTGTTGCGCGCCGGGGCGGCAGCGTATGTGATGAAGGACAGCGGCCTGTCGGAGCTCTCCAAAGCGATTTCCACCGTGTGTGCGGGCGAGCGATATATCAGCGAAAGGCTGAGTGAAAGCCTGGTAGCAGAATCACTCGGCACCCGACCTTCATCAGAGGCGCAGCTGGTAGCCGGCCTAACGGATCGTGAACTGCAGATCCTGCGCTTGCTCGGAACTGGGAAGATGACTGGCGAGATCGCGGAAACGCTAAACATCAGCCCGAAGACCGTCGGCGCCCACCGCGAGAATTTGAAATCAAAACTAGGTGTCGACTCGGCAGCCGAACTCGCCCAACGCGCTGCGGTGCTGGTCGAAAACCACCTCCTGTAGATCACCGAAACGGCTGTGTCCACGTCTTCAGTTATCGCCCCCCACCAAAACGGCACCAGCTCCAGTCGGACAAAGCTGCGCGATGCCGGGATCTGCCTCCTTGCAGCAGCGATCTATTTCTTCGTCACCAAACTGTCGCTCATCCTAGCTTTTGAGCAGGCGAACATCTCTGCTATATGGCCTGCGTCAGGGCTGGCGCTCGGCGGGCTGGTGGTGTTCGGCCGACGTTTTTGGCCGGCCGTTACGCTCGGTACTTTTACACTTACCATGTCGATCGACCCGATGGCGTTAAAGGGCGGGTTTTTGATCGCGATGGGGAACACACTGGAAGCAGTGGTTGGTGCGACTCTTGTCCAACGCTTTGCTGGTGGCCGCAACTGCATGCACGGTGCGTCGACGGTTTTCCGATTCCTCGTCATCGGAGCCATCATCGCACCGCTGCTCAGTGCCACGCTAGGCGTCATGAGCTTGGTTCTCTTCAGCGAACTACCTTGGTCGCGCTTCGGAGAGAGCTTCTTTACCTGGTACACAGGCAATGGTGCTGGCATCTTGGTTTTCACACCTCTAGTCATTCTCTGGTCGATCCCGCGGCGGCGTTGGACCCGGGAAGAGAAACTCGAAGGAGCCGCACTAATGGCAATTCTAATTCTGGTCGGCCAGGCGATCTGTGGAATTTTTTTAACCGGGACGCTCGAGAAATGGCCGAGCGCCTACATGGTTATCCCGGTGTTGCTGTGGACTGCATTTCGTCTCGGCCGGCGCGGGGCGGTCTCTGCGCTGATCGTGCTGATGGCGATCGCCGTCGCAGGAACTGTACGCGGCTTCGAGGTATTCCCAGGAGAAACTCCGAACCTCTCACTGCTCTACCTGCAAATTTTTCTGAGCGTCGTAGCGATGATGACCCTCGTCGTGGCCGGCCTGGTCTCCGAGCTACGTCTCGCCAACGAATCACTGGAGTTGAAGGTTAAATCCCGCACCCACCGGCTGGAGGAGATGATGCGGGAAAAGGACGATCTGATGGCGATCGCGGCGCACGACCTCCAGGCACCGCTCGCCGGTCTGCGCAACCTTCTCCAGCTGGTCAGCTCGCGCCCCGAGACGTTGTCGGGCGGTGGGGGCGATCGCGTCCTCAACGAGATGGAGCGCACCACCGACGACATGCTCCGCCTCGTCTCCAGCCTGCTGGTCGCGAAGCGTGCAGAGGAATTGGAAATGTGTCTGACGCTCGTCCCGTGTGATGCCGTCGAGCTACTTCGGCGGATGGTCAAGATGTACCAGCAGCTTGCGAAGGAGAAAGGCATCGAGATCCAGTTTGAGGCACCGGATGCGCTGCACCTGGAGACTCACCCGGAGAGCTTCTCGCAGATCGCCAGCAACCTGATTTCCAATGCGGTGAAGTACTCGCCAATGAACGCCCAGGTGGAGGTCATCCTGCGCGACCTAAACAGCAGGGCCAGCTTCCATCTCGAAGTGCGCGATCAGGGACCGGGCATCCCCCCCGAGGAAGTCGAGTTGATCTTCGATAAATTCCACCGTGCCGACAACCAACCGACCGGGGGTGAAACTTCACATGGGATCGGACTCTACATCGTCGCGAAACTGGCTACGTCCCTCGGCACCGAGGTTCGCTATTCTGACCGACCGGAGGGCGGGTCTTGCTTCACCGTGTCCCCGCCGAGTTCGGAGTAGTTTGGTGATCCGTTAACGCCGCCTGCGCACCTGCTCGTTTGGCACTCCCAAGCGCTTGAGTTCGGTGATGATCTTGGATCGTAGTCGTCTCTCCTGTCATGGCAGGGATTGTTTTGGCGGCGGTTATTTGGGAGCGTTTCGAGCGGAGTCAGAAATCTTCGAGGATCAGGGTGCGGCCATCGCCAAGGGGACTTCTTCGGGTTGCCAGGCCGGGTTTCGGTCGAACTGGTCGGGCTCGGAGTCGGATGGGGCCTCGCTTGGCTGAACCAGTTTAGGTCCGGGTTGTCGTCGGGAATCCATTCCTTGATGCCCTGCTAGATAAACAAGTAGAGAGGTCGTATCTCCGCTTGAGCGATCTCGGGAGGTCGTCGAGGGTCAGTTTGATGAGAGTGACCTACCCGACCGATGGCTGATACGACTGATACACCAATGGAACAACTCGGCGGGATTTCCGACGCGCTGGAGGAGCAGGCCTCCACGGTGCGGGAGCACGTGATCTCGTTGCTGGAGGCGACCGGGGTGGCGGACTGGGTGGTGCGCCCGCTATCGGTTGTGCTCTTGCTGGGCGCCCTTTTTCTGACTGGTTGGCTCACCTTCGCAATCGCCCGGCCGTTGGTGCTGCGTTGGATGCGGACGCTGACCCACAAGACGCGTATCAAGTGGGATGACGAGTTGTTCGGTCACGGTTTTTTCCGCTGGATGAGCCATCTGGTTCCGGCGTTGTTAATCCACGAGATCGGGCCCGGACTGTTCCGGGATGCGCCGACGGTTGCAGCGATGCTCACCGCCGTTATGCGCCTGTATATTCTGGTCGCGAGCTACATGGCGGTTGATTCATTGCTCAACGCCGGGCGGATTTTGTTTCGCCGTTCGACCTATGGCCGAAATTTTCCGATCGGGAGCTTCGTGCAGTTGGTCAAGCTTCTGGCATTCGTCATCACCTTCATTCTCGGAGTTTCGATCTTAATCGGGCGGTCGCCGGCCGTGCTCCTCAGCGGGATCGGGATCTTCGCCTCGGTTCTGATGCTCGTTTTCAAAGACGCGATCCTCGGGTTCGTTGCTGGAATCCAGCTCGCCTCGAACCGGATGGTCGCGCCGGGGGACTGGATCGAGATGCCCAGCCAAGGGGCGGACGGCGACGTGGTGGAGGTTGGTCTCACCACGGTGAAACTGCGGAACTTCGACAATACCATCACCACCATTCCGTCCTATGCGATGATCACCGGCTCTTTCAAAAACTGGCGGGGTATGTCCGAGAGCAGCGGCCGGCGGATCAAGCGCTCGCTTCACATCGATCTCGGGTCGGTCAAACTGTGCGATGAGGAGATGCTGTCCCGGTTCGAGAAGATCGAGTTCATCGGAGATCATCTGCGGAAGAAGAGGGACGAGGTCGCGGGTTGGAACCGGACGCATGGTGTCGACGGATCGGTCGAGGTGAACGGGCGGCGGCTGACCAATATCGGGACCTTCCGCGCCTACGTGCTCGCCTACCTCCGCCAGCACCCGGAGATCAACCAGGACCTCACCGTCCTTGTCCGGCAGCGCCAACCAACCGACAATGGCCTGCCGATCGAGATTTATTGTTTCACCCGCAACAAAGCTTGGCTCGCCTACGAAGACATCCAGTCTGACATTTTCGACCACCTGATCGCTGTCGTTGCGGAGTTCGAGCTCCGCATCTTCCAAGACCCCGGCGGGGCCGATATCCACCGGGCATGGGGAGGTGGACAGTGAGCCGCTAGGAACGTTGACTCCCTAACGCAATAATCAGAGCGCTGGTGATTGTAGCGCAAGGTGCCTATATCCACATGTGCCCGGGGAATTTCTTTGCCAGGGCTTTGCGATGCTTTGGCAATTCGCGGGTTCGGAAGTGCGCCCAGTCGGTGGTGCTGCCGATGCGTTTGCCGTCGGGAGAGCGGAGGTTGAGGAGCACTGGGAGCTGGCCTTCGCAGACAGTGGGATGCTCTTCAATCTCGAAGCAGTCTTTCAGCTTTACCTGCGCTTCTGGTGACTCGTTGAGGTAAGAAACTTTCACGCTGCGGGCGTCGACCCACGGGATCGAGGGTGGCAGCAGCTCATCAAGCCAACTGATTTGGCCTTTTTCTAAATGCTGGTGAAACGCGGGGATGAGGGGTGCGGCTTGGGCTTCTTTTACTAGTGTTAGTCCGGTGAGGGCACGGGCAAGGCAGGCGGTGACAGCGGCCTCATCGAAGGGCGCAAACTCTAGTTCGGGCATGGTGGCGTGGATTAGGTTCACACGGGCGATGAATTGTTTCAGCCGATGATCCATCTTCGGTAGCTCGAAGGCTCCGCTGACGTGAGCTGCGGCGAGGCAGCGTCCGCTGGCGAGTGGATCGAGGTCGTTTTGTTGTCCCTTCTGCTCGATGACGAGGTCCCGATAGCGCACGAGTTTCATCGCGGCGACGCGCTTGTTTCTGGCGTCGAAGAGGTGCTCGACGGTGGTGCTCAGATGCTGGGGGAACATCTCGGCGATCCACTTGGGCTGCACGGCGGTGGCGAGACTGAGCAGGGTTAGTGTGGAGCCGCGCGAAGGGACTTGGTGCAGATTGGCGGCGACGAAAAACGCGGCGTCCTGCACCACGCTTTCGCGCACCAACTGGCCTTCTCTCTGCTCGGTGAGGTCGCACGCAGGCTTGCCGGGTTCGCGGCGTTTGGCGAGTTGATCAACGAAGCCAGCCATGAGGCTACGCAGTAGGTTCTGCTCGTTTTTTGTTGGGCTGGCGGGTGCGGCATCGCGGTCGTAGAGGCGCTGTTGGTGGGCCGAGTTTAAGATCTGTTTGTAGGTCTCATCCACCTGGCGGGCGACTTGGGCGTTGATACCGTGGCTGCGGCAGCGATCAAAGCTAAAGCGGTTTGATTTGGCAAAATCAAAGGCGCGCATCAGGGTGATGAAATCGGACTCCTCGCTGTCCTCGAACATCTCACGGGTGCTTGCGGTTTTGGCATCATCGCGATCTAGGCGTGCGAGCAAATCGCGACCACTAACCAGCGCGGCACACAGGGCTGCATCGGGCACGCAACCTCGCTGGCTGGCCTCGATCAACATGCGCGAATAGCGCGGGTGCATGGGGAGTCGCAGCATCTGGCGACCGGTGGGGGTGAGGTCCGCATCGAGCAATGCCCCGAGCATGGTGAGTAGGAGCTCGGCGCGTTCGACCGCCTGCGGATCGGGTTTGTCTAGCCAGTCGAAGGTGGCGGCTGCGCGGATGCCGAGCGAGTGCAGCAATAGCACGACCTCGGCGAGGTCGCTGCGCTGGATCTCCGGCGTGTTGCGTTCCTCGCGGTTCATTTGACCGCCCTCGGTCCAAAGGCGGTGACAGGAGCCGGTTGCCGTGCGGCCGGCGCGGCCTTTGCGCTGGTCTGCACTGGCGCGGCTGATAGGCTCTAGCAACAGCGTGCCGATGCCGCGTTCGGCGTCGTAGCGAGCCACTCGAGCCACGCCGCTGTCAACGACGTGGCGGATACCATCGATGGTGATGCTGGTCTCGGCGACGTTGGTGGCGACAATGACTTTTCGTAGTGCGTTGGTTGCGAAGGCGCGGTCTTGCTCCTGCGGTTCGAGTGCGCCGTGCAAGGGGATGCAGGCCACACGCTCCTGCGTTCTCATACCTCGCAGCGCGTCGAGGGTGCCGTTGATCTCGCCGCGGCCGGGCATGAAGACGAGAATGTCGCCGGGAGCATTGTTATTGATGATACGCTCGACCGCCTCAGCCGCTTGTGCGGTGATGGAGCGCTGGTCGGGGAGCCGAAGATAGTCCACCTCCACGGGATAGCTTTGCCCTTCGGAAATGAGGATCGGGCACGGCTCCAAATACGCGGCGACGGGCTCTGCATCGAGCGTGGCGGACATTACTAACACAACCAGATCGGGGCGCTCGGACTGTTGCAAGTTTTTCACCAGAGCGAGGGCGACATCGCTGAGCAGGTTGCGCTCGTGGAACTCATCGAAGACGACGGCACCGATGTGAGCCAGCGTGCGATCATCCTGTAGCCAGCGCAGCAGGATGCCTTCGGTGACAAAGGCGATGCGGGTGTCGCGGCTGGTGCGATCGTCGAAGCGGATCTGATAGCCGACCTCAGCGCCGAGCTTGCCCTCGCGCTCCCAAGCGACGCGGGTGGCAACGGTGCGGGCGGCGACGCGGCGGGGTTGCAACACCA
>JBLHKE010000394.1:0-7231 GCA_047619485.1 Verrucomicrobiales bacterium
GGCGATTGCCGATGCGGCGGATCACATCGCCCGGCTGCAGGCCCGCCGCCTTCGCCGGCGAGTCATCACTGAGTGAGACGATCGATGCCGTCGTTGTCCCCAGTGCCAGGCCGATCCCCAACCAACAAGGTTGGACCTTACCGTGCTTCGCATAGTCGCGGCGGACTTTGTCGATCAACTCTGAGGGCAGCGCGTAGCAGACCCCCTCCTTCGCCGTCACACCAAGCAACACGATGCCGGCGACCTTGCCCTCCGTGTTTACTAGCGGCGCTCCAAAACAACCAGGCTTCGCCCTTAGGTTCAGGCGCAAGACCGTCGCGGCCAGTTGCACCCCCTCGAAATTTTTCTCCCTTCCCGCGAGCCGGCCAATCGTGCAGCGATCCCCCTCCTCAGGCGTCTCGGCCACGGCGATCATATACTCACCGATCGCCATCGCCCGGCTAGGCACGACCTCCAGCCCTGGGGGCTTCACCCCATCGAGTTTCAGCACCGCCAAGCGCGTGTATGGATCCATCGTCAACAGCTTCGGCAGGAACTCCCGGCCGCCGTAATTCACCTTCATCTCCATCGTGTCACCAGCGGTCGACAAAACCGTGACGAAAGTGCCCTGATCGTCGATGAAGAACCCGCAGCCGATTTCCGTACCGCCCTCTTTCGTCGTACGTTCGACCATCGCTACCGAGAGCGCTGCCTTCTGGTAGAGATCGAGTTGCGTCTGCGCGACCTTGCCACGGATCGCCTCGTGCAGTTGCACGATCGGATCGACTAGCTCTTGAGAATCTTGTGCGTGGGATGAAATTGCCCAGCCCACCAAGATGGAGGTGGCGACGACCGCGCGAATAGCGTTGGGAATCATAGCGGCTCCCTAGAAGACCCTCACCTCGGGCACCTCAGGCACCGGGCGGACGGGGTTGACCTTCTTCATGTCGTAAGAAGGCGTCTGGTCGATCGAGTTCCCCTTGCCGTTGACCGGGTTCACACTCCCCGGAGCCGACGGCTGCGTACCCATCGGCGAGACCGTTGGCTTCACCAGGAAGAACAGCATCACGCACGCGTAAGCGCCCCCAGCCGCAAACACCCACTTGGTATTGCCGAAGCCCGACATGAACGTCGTGACGCGCTCGAACAACAGCTTGGTCGACGATCCCGCTAGCGCCTGCGACCGCTGGCGGCGCTGGAACTCGTCGAGAAAATCGTCCACCGCGTCATCGGGCGGACACTCGAAACGCTTCAGTCGAATGAGTTTCTGGAGGTCGGTGAGTGGTTCTTGTTCCATTGAATGATTATCCGAGGACATACGTTGGTTGCAGTTGAGGAGTCGAGCAAATTGAAAGGGTTTCGCTTGTTGGAAAATGGATCATCAGTCGACCAGCTTGCCCCTGAATTCCTCCAGGTGATTTTGCAGTTGGCGGTGGGCGTAGAACAGGCGCGAGCGCACGGTTCCAGCGGAGACGCCGAGGATCTTGCTAATCTCATTGTGGGGCAGGCCCTGGATGTCAAACATCGTGACCACGGCCCGGTGATCTTCAGACAACTCCATCATCGCTTCGTTCAATCTGATTTGCAGCTCGTTGATGTTCGCCTCCTTCACCGGATTCGATTTCGACGTCATCTCGATGAAATGCTTGTCGTGCCCGATCCCTGAATCGACATCATCTAGGCTGATGCCGCGACGCCGATTGCGCTTCTTCAAGAAGTTCAACGTCATGTTCACCGAGATCGAGTAGATCCAGGTGTAGAACGAAGACTTGCCGCGGAAGCGTTTCAACGAGCGGTAGGCCTTGGCGAAAATATCTTGCAGCAGGTCGTTGGCATCCTCGCGGTTCGAGGTCATGTGGTAGACCAAGCCATAGAGACGACCATGGTGCTTGCGCACGAGATCATCGAACGCGGCCGTGTTCCCTCCCTGCGCAGCCTCGACGAGGGCGGCATCCTCGTCGGGTTTCTTCATCTTGGGTCTGGCGGTCGTCTTCTCGTCGCTGGGCATCCTTGGGATCGTTTTCGTCGCAGCACCCGTCAGGAGTCCAGTAGCATCGGCTTTAGAGACTGTGAGTGAAGCCCTCATATAAACAATCAGGCCGAAGAAGTCAAAATACCTCCGTCGCCCAATTGCATCTCTGACCACCAGGCGGCGGGAGTGTTCAATTTTCTCTCACACTGATGAGATTATCACATTTTACCGAATTTTCTCAACCTTCGCTGCTTGCCGGGCTCTGATCGAGCACTCATACAGAATCATAAGGTTTGACAGATGAGGCGATTCTCGAAAATGATCAACCATGATCGAAATATCACGAGGTTGGAAGGCATGGCTTCTTCTGGCCGGCGGCGGGCTCATGCTCAACTTGGCGAATAGCTTTGCTCTGATCGATGAGGACAGCGATGGCATGTCGGATATCTGGGAACGGATCTACGAGACCACGCCAGGCGCACTGGTAACGGGCGAAGATCCTGATGGCGACGGGCATGATAACCTCACCGAATCGATCGCGGGCACCGACCCACATGATTCGAAGAGCTTCTTGGGCTTGAACCACCAACAAGTCCCGGCAGGTCTCGAACTGATCTGGGACATGCAGCCTGGAATGCACTACGCACTCGAAGCATCGGAAAACCTGATCGACTGGCAAGGCGTCGATGCAATCCCAGCACTGGTCGACGACTTCCAGCCCTCGATCGGCGATCCGCCTGCTCCGACTAGCTACGATTTGCTAGATTCATGCCACCTATGGGAATCGGGTTTTGCCGGCTTCGATCGTAGGTGGGAGTGGGCTTACGGCTTCGAGACGAATTCCGGTTCCGCCAGCTACGGGTTCCATGACGACCTCGACAACGATCTCCAACCCAACTTCGTCGAGAGTTACGCCTCCACCAATCCGGATGATGCCGATAGCTCGTTCCAGGCAGTGCTCGACACCGCCAGCTCGAGGGTGCTGCTCGGTTGGGTAGGCAACGATGGCAACCTGCGTTACCAGATGGAGTTCGAGGTGGCGTTTTCTCCCTACGACTCTAGCAATATCACCGGTTCCGAGTTCGAGGCTTTCGCGGGTGTTTTGGACGCAGATTTCCACGGCGTGGTTGCCGATCACGCGACGGATCCCGCCAGCTTGAGAACGCTCATCAGCGGCCATGAAAACGAACGACGCACGTCCGGCTACCTGGCGGCGGACGACACCGCGGTGCCAGCCTTGAGGCACGACGCGGAGTTCCACGACGGCGGTGATGGCTACCTCTTGATCGAGTGGCCGCAGGGCGCTGGCGGTGCCTACGCAGTCATGACGCGTGTGCAGATCGGGGACTGGTTCTACGGTCGACCGCACGATGTTCGCTACCTCGACCAACAACTGGCAGGTGGATCACCTGCGGGTGAAATCAAGTTCTACAGAGTTAGCGCACAGAGCAATGCGGCCCCTGCCATTGCAACTCTCTGGGAGAAGATGGCGCTGTCGACGGTTGCACCGGCGGAAGATTGGGACGGCGACGGGCTCCTCAATGCAGCAGAGGCTGACAGCGGCTCGAATCCCTTCGCTTGGGACGGCGACGGCGACGGCATGATTGATTCCTTTGAGATGCTAGTGGGATCCGATCCGTTAGTGGCGAAACCATCGCCATTTGAGCCCAAGCTGAATACCGGGTTGGTCGTTTTCACGCCTGCGCCAACGCTCTTCGATCCAGCAAATTAGACACGACTTCCGCGGGCGAGAGCGACACTCTTGCCCGAGAGCAGCTAGTTTAAGAGCCTGTCGACTGAGTTGATCCCATTTTTCAGTGCCAAACCGCAGGTATTGGAAGCCGCTACACTGACGCGCATCAAGTTTCGTGAAACATGGATTCCTAGAGAATGCTCTTGGACAAGGAGCTTGGGGCGTCTCGCCGCGAGCTTTTTAATGACGCCCCGAGAACCGTCTTTGAGCTAGCGCCAATCGCCCCTAACCCTTTTTCTTCTTCGCCCAGGAATCCCTCAACGCCACGGTGCGGTTGAAGACTAGGCTCTCGGGCTTTGAGTCTTTCGTGTCGACGCAGAAGTAGCCGTTGCGCTCGAACTGGAATCGCTCGCCGGGTTGACCTTCTGCTAGGCTCGGCTCGAGGTAGCAGGTTTTGAGAACCTTGAGCGAGTCAGGATTAATCAAGGTGGTCCAATCCTCGACGGAGTCTTTGCCACCGGGATCTTCGACTGTGAACAGGTGGTCGTAGAGTCGCACTTCGGCTTCGACGGCCGAAGCGGCATCCACCCAGTGGATCGCCGCGCGCACTTTGCGACCTTCTGGATTTTTCCCGAGGGTCTCTGGATCGTAGCTGCAGCGGAGTTCGGTGACGACACCTTCCGAGTCTTTGATCACCTGTTTGCAGATGATGGTGTATGAGTATCTCAGGCGCACCTCTGAACCGGGCGAGAGACGGTAGTATTTCGGCGGTGGCACTTCTTCAAAATCCGCCCGCTCAATGTAGACCGTGCCCGCGAGCGACACGGGACGCTTGCCAGCATCCGGATCCTCTGGGTTGTTGATGGCCATCATCTCTTCGACCGTCCCCTCTGGCCAGTTCTCAATCACGACCTTGATCGGATCGAGCACCGCCATCCGGCGCAGCGAGGTCTTGTTTAAATCTTCACGCAATGCGTGCTCTAGCAGAGCGACATCGGTCATGCTGTTGGTCTTGGTCACGCCGACGGTCTTGCACAGATTGCGGATCGCCGCAGCGGTGTATCCCTTGCGCCGGTAGCCGGAAATCGTCGACATGCGCGGGTCGTCCCAGCCATCGACGTGCCCATCGCGCACCAGCTCGAGCAACAGCCGCTTGCTCATCATCGTGTAGGTCAAGCCGAAGCGGGCGAATTCGATCTGCCTCGGTTGCGCAGGCACTGGAAGGTTCTCGACAAACCAGTCGTAAAGCGGCCGGTGGTGCTCGAATTCGAGCGTGCATAGAGAGTGCGTGATCCCCTCGATCGCGTCCGATTGCCCGTGGGCGAAATCGTAGTTCGGGTAGATGCACCAAGCGTCTCCAGTGCGGTGGTGCTCCTGTTGCAGGATGCGATACATCACCGGGTCGCGCAGGTTCATGTTGGGCGAGGCCATGTCGACCTTCGCCCGCAACACTTTGTCGCCCTTAGCGAACTCCCCTTCCCTCATCCGCTTGAACAGGTCGAGGTTCTCCTCGGGCGAACGATCGCGGAACTTGCTGTCCACGCCCGGCTCAGTCAGCGTGCCACGTCCGGCACGGATCTCCTCGGCACTCGAATCATCGACATAGGCTTTGCCTTCCTTGATCAAATGTTGAGCCCACTCGTAGAGCTGCTCGAAGTAATCCGATGCATAATAGACATGCTCCCCCCAGTCGAACCCGAGCCAGCGGATGTCGTCCATGATCGAATCTACGTATTCGCTCTCTTCTTTGGCAGGATTGGTATCATCGAAGCGCAGGTGACAGCGCGCACCGGACTCCGCATTTTCTTCAGCAATCCCAAAATTCAAGCAGATCGCTTTCGCGTGCCCGATGTGCAGGTAGCCGTTGGGCTCCGGGGGGAATCGGGTCACCACCGCCTGATGCTTCCCTGATTCCAGGTCGGCGGCGACGATCTCGCGGATAAAATCAGCCCGGTGGGCAGCAGGTTCTTCGGTCTTCTTCTCTTTCGACATTGCTGAAACGATGCCACACGGCCCGGGGCGTGCCACACGAAATTTTGCCTGTATTTTAGCCATCCCGGGTGGCTAGAGTGATGGCTTGAACGATAATCCTCCCAAAGCGCAGCCCAAGGTCAACGCGCGCCTGCTCTCGCTCGACACCTACCGCGGGCTCGTCCTGCTGCTGCTCTGCATCGAGGTACCCAACTGGGATTGGCACCACACGCTGGCGCACGCGTTCCCAGACAACGGGCTCGTTCAGTGGATCGCCCACCACACCGGCCACATCGATTGGCAAGGGGGCGGCCTCTGGGATCTGATCCAGCCCTCGTTCATGTTCATGGTCGGCGTCTCGATGGCCTATTCTCGGACACGCTTTCAAACCGCTCATCCAGAATCTTACCACCATGATTTTCCTCTGGCTCATCTGCTCGTGGATGTATCGCAACAAGATCTTTGTCAGAATTTAAATCCGTAACCGGGACACCTCACCTCCTCGAAGCATCCAGCCACATGTCAGAAACCAACATCCGCCCAGCCACCCAAGAAGACGTCGCCGACATCCAAGCGATGATTTGTGAACTCGCAGAATTTGAGAAAATGAGTGAAAACGTCGTCTCGACCGAGGCGCACTTGCACGAAGCCCTGTTTGGAAAAAAAACCTGCGCCGAAGCGATCGTTGCCGAACACGCTGGCGAAGCCGCGGCGTACGCACTGTTTTTCACCAACTACAGCACCTTCATCGGCCGGCCCGGCCTCTACCTCGAAGACGTCTACGTAAAACCGCAACACCGCGGCAAAAACATCGGCACCCAAGTCCTGCAGGCGCTCGCGAACATCGCCTCCGAACGGGGCTACGGCCGCATGGATTGGTCGGTGCTCGACTGGAACCAACGCGCGATCGATTTTTACGAGAAGCACGGCTCCACCGTGTTGCAGGAATGGCGCATCGTGCGCACCGACGCCGATGGAATCGCAGCGATGGCGCGGAAACCGAAGCTCTAGATCCGATGCAAGACGAGCACCGCAACTCTCAGCCCTATCCTTGGGTAGCTCGAATCCTGTCGATCATCTGTGTGGCGATCTGTATCGGTCTGATGGGCCGGGGCGAATTCCCATCGTGGGAGTTCTACGCGAAATTCGGCTACCTGTCACCGGAGTCGATCTGGAGAGGTTCTTACTGGAGCCTGTTCACCTCAACCCTAGTGCACCTCGAAATCTGGCACCTGGCGTTCAACGTCTACTGGCTGTGGATTCTCGGCGGGCGCTTGGAGCAGTCCATTGGCAGCTTGCGCTTCCTCGCGTTCTTCATCGCCGCAGGCACGATCGCCTCGTCATTTCAACTCGCCGTCTCTGGCACCACCGGGATCGGAGCCTCTGGCGCCCTCTACGCGCTCTTCGGCTTCATGTGGCTGGCACGCGATCGCTATCCCGAATTCCGACAAATCCTCGACCCCCGGACGGTCTGGCTTTTCCTCATCTGGCTGGTCGCTTGTTACGTCATCACCCACTTTGGGGATTTCCGAATAGGCAACACCGCGCACCTATCAGGCCTCCTATTCGGCTGCGCGGTTGCAGGCGTCAGGATGGGGCGTTCCCGGGCTCCAGCG
>JBLHKE010000395.1:0-7211 GCA_047619485.1 Verrucomicrobiales bacterium
TCGATCTCCGGCATTGTGAAATTGACCCCTTTGGTAAAACGCCAGCCATTGGTATCGAACGAGACACTCGCGTCCGTGTTGTGGAGTTCGATGAACTCCGCCAGTGGCACCTCGCTCCCGTCGGTGTCCACCGGATGGTAGATGATTTCGCTAATGATGACACCCGCAGCAGCCGTCGCAGCTAATAGAAAACTACAGAGCAATGCCGCACTCGAGCTGCGCCCCCATCTGCCCAAACGAAATGGATGACAATCCACTTCGCATTTACGACTCGGCGAGCGACCGTGTCAATCAATCGCCAACTGACCGCTCATTTGCATCCAGGCTCACCTTGGGAGAGTTTTGGGAGCTCAAAACTAGCCACGGTCACAAGACTGGACAATGCCCAGTTCTATCGTGCGCAATACGCAATCTGCGCTTGAGGTGCGGCCAGCTGCATCAATAGTTAAGGCGAACCGCTATGGCATCCAAAAACCGCATCGCCTACCTCGCAGATGGCCGCCTTTTCATGAAGGAGGGCGCCGCCGACCCCCACGAGATCCTCTGCACTTTCGCGGAGGAGCTGAAGCAGCGCATGGCGCAGCTTCAGCAGAAGAACGAGTGGAAGAATTCAGGCGGCAATTCGATGACCGGCGCAATGGTCTGGGGCGGCGATCCATTCGACGAGGGGCACGTCGGCACATCTATCGCCGCGATTGCTCCGTCGGCCGAGGACGGCGAACTTGTCTACGGGCTCAACACCGACGACGTTGCCGGTATCTTTCTGAGGCCAATCCGCCAGAACGCTGATGAGAAGCGCCTGATCCACACCAGCGATAGCAACATCCACACGCTCTCTTCACCGGATGGTGACGGGCGCATTGCCTGCTCGATCAGCAGTCGTGGCGGTCTACAAAATCTGAGTATCTACTGCATCGGCTCACCCGGCTTCACCGAGATCACCGAAGGCGATTCGCTCGATGCTGCGGCTGCTTGGATCCCGGGAAGGGAAGGGCACCTGGTCTACCAGTCAGCAGGCATCGGCCGCGATGGATTTGGGCAATGGATCGATACCGGGCCGGCGTCGATTGAACACCTCGACACGACACGGGGCGAGATCCGCACCCTACTGCAAGATCGACAGTATGATTTCCTCTCGCCGCAGGTCAGCGGCAAGGGCAAACTCTACTGCATCCGTCGACCCTACAAAGATGTCGATAAAATCGGCTTCGGGAAATTCGCGAGAGGCTGGCTAGGGGCGCCGTTCCGCCTCGTGGGGGCGATCGGTTCGTGGATGAACCTATTTAGCGTGCGCTACACAGGCAAGCCTTTGAACTCGGCCGGCGGCCCTCCAACCGAGAGCCCCGACCTGCGGAAGATGATGATGCTCGGCAATGTGATCGATGCGGAGAAAGTCCGTGAGGAAGCAGCCCGACGCGGTGATAAAAATCCGGATCTCGTGCCGCGGAGTTGGCAATTGATCGAGACGAGCTTGGAGAATCCATCGCTAGCGGGTGCTCGAATTCTCGCCAAAGGAGTCATCGCCTACCATATCGATGATGCCGGCGGGATTATCTACTCGAATGGCAGCGCGATTTTCCGGCAGGGCGATGGCGGGAAACCGGAACTGGTGGCGGAGGCTCATAATGTGCAGCAATTGCTGTCGCTGGATTAGGGGTGCGCCGATCAATGGACAAATTTGCCCCCGCCCACCGAATTCCTTTGTCCAAGCCCCGGATCTGTGGTGGGTTTGGCGGATCTTAGGCGCGATGGAATCGACTGACACAACAACTCCGCGACTCGACACGCTGCAGCGGGTCGAACTGACCGAGGGGGTCGCAATTCGGCTGCGTACGGCGGGGCCGATGGTGCGGATGTTGGCGATGGCCATCGACCTGTGCATCCAGTTCGGGATCATGATGGGACTCTCGATGCTTTACGGGCTCGGCATCGCTATCTTGGGGTTTGATTTAGCCGAGATGGGCACTGGCCTGTTTCTGATCGCCATGTTCCTACTCGCTTGGGGATACTTTATTTTCTTCGAGATTGGCAAACGTAACGCCACCCCTGGGAAGCGTTGCCTCGGGATTCGTGTCGCCCGATTCTCGGGGGCTCCGCCGACGCTCCGCCAGATCGTGACCCGTAACCTGCTGCGCTTCGCAGATTTTTTCCCGCTCGTGCCAGTCGCCTCCGTGATGCCGATTCCGACCTACGCGTTCGGGCTGATCGCCTGTTCGCTGACGAGGAATTTTCAGCGTCTCGGTGACCTCGCGGCAAACACCGTTGTCATCTATGTCGACAAGCAACCGATCCGTCACTCGGTCGCGCTCGACATCGAACCGCGGGCACCACAGATTGCCCTGACGCGCGAGGAGCAGCTATCGATCGCCAGCTTCACTGACCGCATCGCCGACTGGTCAGCCGAGCGTCGCCGGGAGATGGCCGACATCCTCGAGCCGATTACGGGCGCCAAGGGTGAGGAGGGCGTGCGCCGCCTGTTGGGGATCGGGTTGTGGATTCGCACAGATCGTGATCGCGAGGGAGGCGCAAAGAGAAAGTTTTGAACCGCGAGCAATTCGAAAATCGTAACTCCGCGCGTTGGCAGGAGTATGAGAAAATGGTGGAGACACTGGAGGCCAAGAAAATCCCTGAGGACGTGCAGAAGCTCCCAGGGTTGTTCCGCCAGCTCTGCGCGGATCTATCGCTGGCCGAGAATCGTGCCTACGGGCTCGGCCTGACCGAGCGGCTCAACGAGTTGGTGATCCGCGGCTACCGCTTTATCTACCGCAACGTCGGCGGCGGGTTCCACGCGGTGATGCGTTTCTTCCTCAGCAGTTTCCCGTGCGCTTTGCGTAGCGAGGCGAAACTGTTCTGGCTGTGCATGGCGGTGTTCTGGCTCCCTGCCGTGGGATTCCTCCTTGCCGCCAGCTTCGCGCCTGAGTGGATCGAGGTGCTCCTCGGGCCTGATGCGATGGACAGCATGCAATCGATGTATGGCGAGGATGCTAACCTGAAGGATGCTCGTGGTGAGTTCGGTTCGGATTTTATGATGTTCGGATTCTACATCATGAACAACATCAGCATCGCCTTCCGCACGTTTGCCTCTGGCATCTTCTTCGGCATCGGAACGATGTTCGTCCTCGGATACAACGGGCTCTATATCGGGGCGGTGATGGGCTACGTGCACTACGCGCTCGATAAAGAAAAATTCTACAGCTTCGTCAGCACGCACTCTTCTTGGGAGCTGCTCGGAATCGTCATCTCAGCAGTCGCCGGCATGCGCCTCGGGCTCGCAGTCCTCCACCCTGGACGCAACACCCGGCGTGGCTCGCTCGTCATCGCGGGAAAGAAGTCGATCACCCTGCTCTACGGTGCCGCCTTCATGATTTTTGTCGCAGCAATTTTCGAAGGCTTCGTCTCCGCCGGCAGTTTGCCGCCGCGCGCCAAGTACACTATCGGGCTCGGTTTCTGGGCGATGTTCGCATTCTACTTCATGCTCTGCGGACGCAACAGCGTCGCGACGGTCGATTCGGAACCTGAATGAAGCTCGAAGAGATCACCGCCGAGATCCGCCCGCGGACGCAGTGGGAGAGCATCGACCTCGGGGTTGCGCTGACCCGTCGCCACTTCCCGAAGTTGGCGCTGTTGTGGATGCTGACGGTCTTCCCCATCTGGGCACTGATCATCTTCCTGCTCCGCAACCACCCGTTCCTGGCACTGCTCTCCATCGTTTTCCTCCTCCCGCTCTACGAGCGCCCACTCGTGTATTACCTGAGCCGCGCCCTCTTCAATGCACCCCCGCCGATCAGTGAAGTGCTGCGACGCTACTTCAAGATCATCCGACCGGGGCTTATCTACTCCCTCACCATCGCCCGCTTCTCGCCGATGAGGACACTGCTCACGCCTCTATTCGTCCTCGAGGGAGCCAAGGGAAAACAATACCGCAGCCGGCGCACCGCGATCGTCCGCAACGGCGGCGGTTCTGCGACCTACCTGCTGTTCATCTGCGTCTTGATCGAGCTCATCCTGCTGCTAGGTGTGATTTTTCTGATCATGTCCTTCCTCCCCCAATCGGTCTCGCAAGACATCTCGGAATGGTATGAGACGCTGGTCGCCTCGCTTGAGGATGAGAACAACTATCGCTTTGTCGTGCCACAGTTCTTCCTCTGGTTCCTGGTCGGTGCCGCCCTGATTGCGATCAGCTTCACCGAACTGTTTTTCGTCGGCTGTGGGTTTGCGCTCTACCTAAACAGCCGGAGCCACGTCGAGGGTTGGGACATCGAAATTACCTTCCGCCGCCTGGCTGCCAAATTCGCTCCATCCAAGACCGTCCTCACTGTCTGCCTGCTCGGAACCATGCTCTTCTTCGCCGATCTGGGCACCGCTCAGGGGAATGAGACTGTGCAAGGGGAGATCGCTGAAATCCTCGCGGACGATGACTTTACGGTGCACTCACAAGAGGAGAAATACTACTCGGCGGATGAGTCGGGGTTCAATGCTGGTCCGCTAGCCCTCTTCGGCCAGTTCCTCTTCTTCGCGCTTCTCGCGGCTGCCATTTTTGGAATCGCCTACCTCATCTACCTCAACCGTCACCTGTTTGCTGGGATCAAAAGAGCGCCAATCGAGAAGGCGTCTAATCGCACGCGCACGGTCATGGGGATGGACGTGGCGAGCGACACCCTACCGGATGATATTCCAGCGGCAGCCCTTGCCGCGTGGAGAGGGGGAGATCCACAGCTCGCCACCAGCCTCCTCTACCGCGGCTCCATCTGCTGGTTGGTCGAGGTCGCCAATCTCCCGCTGATCGACAGTGACACTGAGAACGATTGCCTAGTGCACTCGAGCGGTCTCGGCGATGCCGGCCGGCACGACTATTTCACCAAACTCACTTCCCAGTGGATCCGTACTGCCTACAACGAATCGGCGCCGAGCGAATCTGAGATCGAGCGTTTGTGCTCGAACTGGCCATTCCATTCGAAGGAGGTGAAGGCGTGAAATTCCTGAAGACATTAGTGCTCGTGCTGCTGGTCGGATTCATCAGCGGGTGTAACAACTACGAGACCGAGGAAGTCGAGATAGGCTACCTCGGCGAGGCGCGCTTCAACCCGTTCCTTGCCGCGGGGAGATTGCTCGAACAAAGTGGCTACGATGTCGCGCGGCAGCGCAGTCGCGAAGCACTCCCGGACTTCGCCACCACCGTCGTCGTGCCCGCGGAGTCGATTGAAAACCTCGCCGACGCCAAGCGCTACCAGAATTGGATCGAGGATGGTGGCCACGTCATCTACCTGACCTCAGGCTACGGCATGCTCGCGTGGCGCGAGAGATCCAACGATTGGAAGATCGAAAAACAGCAGGAGCGCGAACACCCGCTGCTCGAGCAGTTCGATATCGGGATCGAGACAGTACTAGCAGAGGAAGTTAAGGAGGAGAGGGACGTCGAAGAGGGGGAGGATGACGGCAAATTCGAATTTTTTGCCAAGAAGAAAAACTACGAGCCCGGCGAGGTGATGATCTACTCAGAGCCGCTCGATGTCCTGATGCGCAGCGAGCAGTGGCTCGATAGCAGCGGCAGCTACTTGCGCCCCGATGTCGTCCTAGGAACCGCCGACAAGGCGCAGTTGCTCAGCATGCCTGTCGGCGCAGGGCGTCTGTCGATCATGACCAGCGCCTACCCGATTCGCAATCGCTACATCGGCGAGCGGGATCATGCGACCCTATTTTTCGAACTCATCCAGACGCACGGAACTTACCAAGTGAACTTCCTCTACGGCGGCGGTACGACCTTCTTCGCCATGTTGCTCGAGCACGGCTGGATGCCACTCTTGGGGCTGGTGATCTTGTGCGTTTTCTGGATCTGGAAAAACCTGCCACGCTTCGGTCCGGCGATCCCGCAAGTCGACGTCGGCGAGCGGCAGTTCACCGACCACATCGAGATGACCGGGAGGTTTCTCTGGAACCACAAGGCATCGTCCGCCCTGCTGACCCCAGTGGTCAGCCACATCCGCCGTGGGTTGCAGCAGCGGCACCCGCAGCTCGCTGGCGATGCCGACGCCCAGATCGAATACTTTGTCGAAAACACCAAACTCTCGCAGGAGGAGATCGCTGAGGCGATGCTGGGTGCCCCCGCGTCAGATCCGGCGACCATGACACGCGTCGTGAAGAATTTAAAAATCCTAACTGAATCACTATGAGCGAAGACAACACACCACAGAATCCGATCCCGCCCTCGCCACCGAGCGGTCCAATCGCACAGCCGCAGGCTGAGGCCGCCTCGCCCACCGTCGCCCTCATGCAGCGGATCAAGCAGGAAGTCGGCCGAGTTTTCATCGGCCAGGACACGGTAGTCGAACAGGTTCTCGCTGCCTTCCTCGCCGGTGGGCACGTGCTCCTCGAGGGCAAACCTGGACTCGGGAAGACCCACCTGGTGCTGGCGCTGGCGAAGACCTTCGATGGCGCCTTCAGCCGTATCCAGTTCACGCCCGACCTGATGCCATCTGATGTCACTGGCCACACGATGTTTGACATGCAGAGCCAGAGTTTCCGCGTGCGCCGCGGGCCGGTCTTCACCAATCTGCTGCTCGCGGATGAGATCAACCGCGCGCCTGCAAAAACCCAGGCCGCCTTGCTCGAGGTCATGCAGGAATCCCAGGTCACGCTCGACGGCGAAACGCTCAAGCTGGATCCACCGTTCATGACCTTTGCTACGCAGAACCCGATCGAACAAGAAGGCACCTACCCACTACCGGAGGCGCAGCTTGACCGGTTCCTGCTCAAGGTTCTCATCGACTACCCGGACGCGACGCACGAGCAGGCGATCGTCACCCACGTCGCCGCGAGATCCGCAGAGATCAGCCCTGATTCGATCGAAACCGTCTGCTCCACAGCGCAGATCATCGAGGCGCGTATTGCCTGCGCCGCCATCAAGTCGGTGCCGGAGGTGGTCGAATACGCCGTCAACCTCGTCCGCATCACGCGCGAGTCCCACGGGATCAGCCTCGGAGCCGGCACCCGCGGCGCGATCAGCCTGCTGTCGATCGCCAAAGCCTTCGCGCTGATGGCGGGTCGTGATTTTGTTACCCCGGACGACGTCAAACGTGGTGTGCTCCCGGTCTTGCGCCACCGTGTCAAGGTCGCCCCGGAGGTCGCCATCAGTGGGCAGAGCGTCGAGGGCATCCTCGAAGGTCTGATCCGTAACGTCCCGTCCCCACGCCAGTAGCGCATCGATTTGAAAC
>JBLHKE010000396.1:0-7197 GCA_047619485.1 Verrucomicrobiales bacterium
CAGCGATTATAGCGGGCTATTTGAGTTGGAAGCTAACGCGGGTGATGGCCAAAATAACCAGCAGATTGTAGGAGTTATTTACTGACAAGCCCTAAGGGGGTGAAATCGGGTTGGCAATCGCACTCTCTCCCTTAGGTTCGGGTTATGAAAATCCGATTGCCTATTGCGTTGTCTTTGTTTTTCTCGAGTTCGGTTCTGAGCGTGTCCGCCATCGAGCCAGATGCGCAGGGACGCCTGCCGCTCGAAGTGCCAGCTGGCGGCGGGCAGAAGTTTGAGATCCCGAGCGGTCGCAACATCACCACGGCCTACTTTGCCGGCGATCCTGCGCGCACGCCGATCGTCGTCGAGTTTAATGAAGATGCCAGCAAGGTGATGCTCGACGTTCCGAAAGTCGACGGCGACGGTGGTGAGGTGCTGCTCGAATTGGCGGAGGGAACCACACAATTTTCCGATGGGCGCATCGTCCTGTCGGCGCTCGATGCGAAGGTTGATGGGACGAAGGCCGCGCTTGAGAGCCACCCCGGCAACCACCGCATCGGTTTCTGGACCGCGATCGACGACGTGGTGAGCTGGAACTACAAGGCGACCCGGCCGGGGATGTACCAGGTGGAGTTGACTTACTCACTAGCTGGTTCGGCGGCGAACAATGCGGAAGTGCGGGTTGGTGACGAGAAGTGTTTCGCGCAACTGGAGCCGACCGGTAGCTGGTACCGCTATTCCAACGTGGCGGCCGGGCGAGTCTACATTGCCAAACCGGGGCAGGTTGCTATCAGCGTGCGCGGTGCGGAATTGAAAGGTGGGGCCTTGATGAACCTAAAAGCGGTAACACTGCGCCCGAGTATCGAAGGGGCACCGGCTGTGCAGCTGGAGGATGGGACGATGGAGCTCGACGCGAGTTCCGCGACGGTGCACAGCACCTTGATGCAATACGAGCGCAAGCCGCAGAAGCTGTGTCTGGGCTACTGGGCGAACCCCAAAGATTGGGCCTCTTGGGATTTTGCGGTCAGCAAACCTGGGAAGTTCAAGGTCGAGCTAACCCAGGGCTGTGGCAAGGGGCACGGAGGTAGCGATGTCGAGGTGATGGTCGCCGGGAAGACGCTCGAGTTCACGGTCGAGGACACCGGTGGCTTTCAGAAGTGGAAAGTGCGCGAGCTCGGCGAAGTGAGTTTCGACGAAGTCGGCAACTACACCTTGGAAGTCCGTCCGAAGAACAAGAAGGGCGTCGCGGTGATGGATGTGCGGCGGATCCGGCTGGTCCCTGCGGAGTAGTCGGCGCTACTCGACCACGTGGATCGTGTTGTTAATTTTCGTCACGATCTCTTCGCCGTCTTCGGTCTCTAGGTCGAGTTTGATCTCCATCATGTGCACCGGCTGGAGTAGCTCAAGTTGGATGAAGACCGACTTGCCGTCGGGCAGCAGCTTTGCCGAGATGACCTCGAAAGTGGTCGCGCCGAGCTCTTTGGTGATCGAATCGCGGTAGCCGATCTCGAACTCGCGGGTTCCGTAGTCGTGGGTCCAGGCGAGGTCGCTCGCTTTGATCGAGTAGCTCTCGACATCCTCGGCCAGTTCCTGGTCGAGTTTTTGGGTGAAGCCGATCTCGATCCCGCCGTTGCGCACGTTGAGCGACGAGGGCATAGCGACCGGGCGACCCGTGTAGCGCACGCGATCGAGTCCGCCCTCGCGTCCGGCGTTGGTCTGCCAACCTTTCAGGCCTGCGATGTAGAGCTGGCCGTCTCGAGGGTTAAATTTACCGCGCATCGCGCTGGACGTCGGGCGCACTGGAATTTTGACGACGCCGCCCTGCATGAGCGCGCCCTTCTTCTCCTTGAGCACGACGTAGAGCGCGCTCTGGCCGTAGCTCATGTGCAACATCTCGCCTTCGAACGGCCCCCATTTATCGCTGGTGACCCACACCTGGCCACCGTTCGAGTTGTCGACCTGCTTCGGTAGCCAGGCCAGTGGCATCGGCGCTTCGCTGACCTCTAGGTGTTTCTTCCTATCGTTGAGTCGCTGCTCGGTGGTCGGGGTCGTCTTCATGCTCGCCCAGTTTTCCGAAGAGTCGACCACGCCGAGAAACTCACCTGCGTCGATCCAGTGGATCGGACAGCGGGGGACAAAGGTTCCTTCGTTGTCACCCGATGTCAGCTGGCCGGTCGGGCTGATACCTATCCCGTTCGGTGCGCGCAAGCCGGTGGCATAGCGCTCGAGTTTGGATCCATCTTTGGAGACTTTGATGATCGATCCGTGGTGGCGCGACATCCTCTCGAAGCTACGCCCGCCGCCACGCACCGGGCTGCCGAAGGCGAAAAAGAAGTCGCCGGAGGGATCGGTCTGCAGGTCGAAGCAGAATGCGTGGAAGCCACTCGTCAGTTCCCAGTCGTTGTTAAAGTTCTCATAGAAATCGGCCTCGCCGTCGCCGTTGAGGTCGTGGTAGCGGGTGATCTGGTCGTCGGCGACGGTGTAGATCACGTCATCGACGATCGTCAGGCCGAGCGTCTCGTGGCCGCCGGCGGCAAAGCGTTTCCAGGTGAGGTTCTCGAGTTTGTCATCGATGCCTGAGATGATCCACACATCGCCGTCCCATGTGCAGACCGCAGCCTTGCTCGGATCCGAGGTGAAAAAATCGAACCCGCCGATGCGCATCTGGACACCATAGGGATTTTTGTAAGGAACGGTGAGTCGATCTAGGACGTAGCTGGCATCCGGGTCGTCCTTGGCAAGCTCGCCCTTTGTCGTGACGGTCTCGGTGAACCGCGCCGGGCCGCCGCCAATCAATTTCGTCAGGTCGACGAGTTCTCCCTTCGGCATCTCGTTCGAGTAGGCGATCTTGATGAGTTGCTTGCCGGGCGCGATGTCGAGTTGCACCCCTCGTTCAGTGCTGGTGAGTTCGCCGGAGCTCGCGACTGCGACCGTGCCGTTCTTGCCGAGCGAGACACTCGCGCGTTTCGAAAAATCCCCCTGAATCGTGCGCGTAATCACGCCGTCCTCGAGCGCTGCCATCTCAAGAATCTCATCGCCACCGACGGTGTATTTCAAGATGACTTGGTCGCCGTTGACATAGAGTCCCTTGTAGTGGGCGTGCGCCTTCGGCAAGGGGCCGAGTGGTGGGTAGGCACCGTCTTCAGCCTTGCGGGGCTCAGCGAAGCTGCCGTCTGGTCCAGCCCATCCCGGCGTTGCTGAAGTGGTGAAAACCATCGGGCCGACCGCGCTCGGAAAAATCCCATGCCCACCAGTGAACGGCAGGCCTTGTAATTTTATGCCTCCCTCTGTCCAGCCCGCTACCATGCGCATTGTATCCGCATCGAATACGGCGCAGGCGGAGCCCTCAGGGTTCAGTCGTATGACCTGGGCGCGATAGGCCTCGTTGTGACCTGCTTCGTCCTTGCCAACTCGAAGTGCCGTGCCGATGAAGTTGCCGAACGCAGTGGGTAGGTTGCCACCTCCTGCTTCGGGCGCTGGCTTTTTCTTCTTCGGTTTCGGTTTGGAGGCAGCTGCTTGCTGGTAGGGTTTCGGGTTCCACTCGATGGCTTTGAGTGCGGCTTCATCATGCGACAGCGAGCTTGCGGGGATTGGCGATTGTTTTCCGCTGGGAGGCGTCCAGCCGACGATGCAACCAGCGCCGCCACCGCCCTCTTGGAAGATGACTTTGAGCTGGTGCGTGCCCTTGGCTAGTGTCGCCTTCGCCGATACCTTGGTCATCGAATGCGGTCCCCAGTTGTCGACGACGAGGCGATCGCCGATGTAGAGGCGCGAACCGTCATCGCTGTGCGTGTGGAATTGGTATTCGCCGGCCTGGTCGACTTGCAGGGCGCCGGTCCAGCGCACCATGAACGCGTTCTCTAACTTGCTGCCGTAGAAGTCTCCCGCGACTTCCGGGAAATCGATCTGCTGGTCGACGCGGACGAGCCACGGCTGCTGGCCGATAGGGACTTCGAACTCGTCGCCGAGTTTCTCTTTGAGCTGGAAATACTCACCGATAATCCCGGGCGCGGCGCTGGCGATCGATGGGATCGCGAGGAGGGTGAAGAGGAGGAGTTTTTTCATGGGATTACTGTTGCAGTGAGCGGATGTAGTCGCGGATGGCATCAAACTGTTTGGCAGCGTCGCCATCGTAGTGTTGTGTTAGTGGAGATTGGTTCTCGCTGGTGTATTTCGGCATGATCGTCCCCGGCCACATGCGCGGCGGATCGCTCATCCAAAGCTGGAAGTAATCGCGCTGCAGGCGAGCGCCAACATCGCGGAAGTTCGGCCCCTCACCTTCGAAGACGGCGATGGCTTTCTGGTCGCCGATGCCGTGGCAGGTGGCGCAAGCGAAGCCAGTCAGGCCAGTGAGCTCGGCACCGATTTTGATCTTGTCGGCATCGGGATCGGGGAGATCCGGTGTGTTCGCCGGCAGGCCGACCGCATGGTTAAATCCGGTCGAGAGTGTCTCGGCGCGGCTTGCAAAGGCAGGCATGCGAGCTTTTAGCCACGGGCGGGTCTTCGGTTCGATCTCGCCTTTGAATAGGGCGGTGCGCCACTCGGGAAGCAGTTTGGCGCCCAGGTGGGTGAGCTGGGGGATGTTTGCTTGATGGGCTCCCTCGGCGGGCGGGGCTAGGTGTTCGACCTCCTTGGCGAAGGTGTCTCGGTAGGCTGGTTGGCTATCGCGCTCGTGGCAGGCGGCGCAGCGCAAGGTGGTGAAATTGTGAGCGGCGATCTCAGCTGGCACCGTTAGCGGTTTGATTGGATGGGAGAGTGTAGCAGCGATGGCGGTTTGTTGCTTCTCGTTGAAAGCGAATTCGGCGACCATGCAGTTGGCACCCGTTGCTGGTTGGACGGTTGCCAATTCCGATTTGAGATCGGCGGATTGGTGGCAGTTGATGCAACCGCTTTGCTTGAAAAGTTGCTCGCCGCGATCGCGATCTCCTTTGGCGATCGGCAGAGCTTTCGATTTGCTGAGGGATCGCAAAAAGACTTCGAGCGAATTCGCTTCAGCCTCGTCGAAAGCGAAGTCCGGCATGCGGGTGTCCCCGTGGTTTTCCGATGGTTCACGCAGGAAAGCTGCGAGGGCGAAGGGTCGAAATTTGTGTGCGATCTCACCGAGGCCGATCCGCTCTGCATCGCCCTGCGCCTCGAGCGTGTGGCAGCCGATGCAGCCCTGCTCGTGAAACACAAGGCCACCAGCCTTGATCCCCGTGTCGCTCATCGGGATAGCTGGGCTGGGAGGTGAGGCGTTGGGGGGCGCGAGGAAGTTGGCGATATCGGCCGCACTCTGTTCAGCTTCTCCGCCTTTAAAAAGTCTCGGCATGCGCGCGCTGCTGCGGTGCGATTTAGGATCTTTGATCCAGCTTGCGAGCCACGCCGTCTCAAGCCGCGTGCCGACCCCCTCGAGCGATGGGGCACCGGTCGCCTGCTCACCACCGTGGCAGGCGTTGCACTGGTGTTGCGCGATCAATTCGTGCCCGTGCCGCAACTTCGATTGCTTGCTCAGGAGGACGTTGTTGTCATCGTGGGTAAAAGCGCTCGCCGGAACCGGCTCCTTGCCGAAATCTCGGCCTTCCCAGAAGAGTCGTAGCTGTGCGTCGGAATCCGCCGGGCCGATGTATTCGATCTTGATCGCGTGCTCACCGCTGTTGAGGCGTTCGCGCTCGGAGGGCGTAGCGATTTTTTCACAGAGGATTTCGCCATCGACACTGAGCGTGGCTTCGCCGCTCCCTTCGAGTGTGAATATCAAGCGCGAGCGGGATTCTAGGTTGAGGAATCCCTCGAAGGTTGCCGTGATCGGCTTGCCGGGTGAGGTGAAGGTTGATGGAGCTTCGCCCGTCGAGACGAAAATGGCTGCCTGCCGGGTGACGCGGGCGTCTGCATTACCGAATTTTACTAGCAGACCAGGCTCTGCTGCTTGCGCGGCCGTGGTCAGGACGATCACACTTGCGATACGGATAATAAAGTTCAGGATGGTGATGGTGGACTGGATTGGCATGTTCGCTTACTTTGAAAGACGGCTACGAGTTACAATTCGAGCATCGATCTGAATTGGCGGTGAGAAAAATCGCCCTGAAGGGCATTAGTTCTCGAAATCCTAGACCCACCTAGGCATGTTTTGCCGAAACAAATTGAATTTATGAAAAAGAACCTCATTACTACCATCTTTCCCGTCACTGCGCTCATCGGGGTGCTTGCCATCTCTTTTGCCGAGGGCAAGAAAGGCGAGCCAGTCAAGCAGGTGAACATTGAGAAGATCGATGGCGCCCTCCCGAAAAAGGCTCCAGCAAAGCCCAAGCAGGCGCGCAAGGTGCTTGTGTTTTCCAAGACCGCAGGATTCCGCCACGGTTCGATCGAGACGGGGGTTGAGGCGATGAAACGCATGGGGGTCGCGACTGGCGCATTTGCCGTCACCGCCACCGAGGACGATTCGATCTTCGAGCCTGAGACCTTGAAAGAGTTCGATGCCATCATCATGCTGAACACGACCGGCGAGTTGTTCAAATCGAAGGAGGAAGGGCGCGAGGATCGTCTGAAGAAGAGCCTCGTCGATTTTGTAAAAGGCGGCAAGGGTCTGGTGGGTATGCACTCCGCGACCGACACCTATAAGAATTGGAAAGATTACAACGACATGATGGGTGGGGCGTTCAATGGCCACCCTTGGCACGAGAAGGTGCGTGTGAAAAATCTCGATCCGGGTCACCCGATCAACAAGGCGTTCGGTGGGAAAAGTTTCGAGGTGACCGACGAGATCTACCAGTTCCGCGAGGACACCGCCAAGCCGGAAGAGCGTCGGATGCTGCTGGGTCTATCAGGTGAGATCGAAGACACCGGCAAGGGCAAGTATGGCAAAGATGGCCTCTACCCGATCTCGTGGTGCGATGAGTACGGCGAGGGTCGCGTGTTCTACTGCTCGCTCGGTCACCGCGATGAGATCTTTTGGAATCCAGCTGTGATGAAGCACTACCTTGCGGGCATCCAGTTCGCGCTGGGGGATCTCGAGGCGGACGCGAGCCCGAAGTAATCAGCGCTCTGGCTAGCGAGGCACGAAATGTCCGAAGCACCTGAACGGGGCAAAAGTTGCTACTCGCGATTCTATGTCATCATGGCGGCATTCGCCGTTGGATACATTTTGCTCGCTCCGATTGGTATGTCACTCGTTTGAAGGGAGGTGCTTCGACAGAGGCCGCTCGAATCTGGTCCCCTTCTTTCGGCGGGCTTTTATATGGTTCG
>JBLHKE010000397.1:0-7197 GCA_047619485.1 Verrucomicrobiales bacterium
AGGATGCGAAGGTCGCCATCCAACTCCTCTACACCCGCTGGGGAAAATCTGACATCAACAGTGCCCTCGATCACGTCGAAGGGCTCGATTTCAAACTCGCCGGCGCGGAAATCGGCACGGTCGTCGCGGTCCTCGCAGCCGAAGATCCGCAGCGCGCCGCAGATTGGCTGAGCGCGCCAGAAAACAAGTTCGGAGCAATCCCGATCCTGAACCAACAGCTCGCGGGAACCGTTGGTAAGGAATGGGCCAGGCAGAGCCCTGACGCAGCGGTCAATTGGGCGCTCGATCTAGACGACTCGAAACGAGGAGGTGCGATGGAGGGTGTTCTCGGAACGCTCGCCACCACCCATCACTACCTGCTCCCAGCTACCCTCGAGAGGTGGCAAAGTAAATTTCCCTCCGAAGCTTCCCAATGGAAAAAAAGAATCTCCCCATGATCCCGATGAAAAATTCCCAATTAGCCCTCGTCGCAGCCGCGATCAGCATTGCAATCCTCGCTTTGCAGTTCTTCCAGAACTCGAAATTGCAGTCCGAAATCACGGAGCTGGAAAAGACCATCGTCGAATACCGCGACGGATCGCCACGCGGAGGTGGTCTTTCAGCCCTGTCGACTGAAAGGGTCAAAGGGATTGATTCGACAAAGCTCGACGCCATGTTCACCGACGACGCAAATATCGATTTCGGCGCCGGCGATATTTCCACCAACCTCGCGCAGATCCTCGCACAACGCGATCCGATGCAACGCATGAGCGCCCTGTTCGCTTACGTCAGCCAGTTGAGTGATGCCGAACTTCCTGATGCCCTTGCTCAACTCCGTCAGGACACTCCGGATTGGGATCCTGACGCTCGCGTTGCCGCGCAGCTCATGCTCACCCGTTGGGGCAAGGCTGATCCTGAAGGAGCACTCGCCTACGCAGCAACACTCGGAAGGGATAAAGCTGGTCGCGATGCCACCATCATCCTCAGCGCGATTGCCGCTGACGATCCGCAACGCGCAGTGAACTGGCTCGAGGATCCCGACAACAAGCTCGTCAACCAACCATGGCTCGGCCAGTTCCTCGCCGGTTCAATCGCCAAAGAGTGGGTCCGCCAAGATCCCGAGGCAGCCCTCGAATGGGCGATGAACACGCCTGAAAACCAGCGGTCTGGTGCTTATAGCGGCGTGCTCGGCACCATCGCTGCTACCGATCCAAAACGTGCGGCGACCCTGGCGAGCAGCCTTCCCGAAGGCGACGCCCGCAATGAGATCATCGGGCAGATCGCACGCGCATGGTCTGAATCCTCTCCGGTCGAAGCCATCCAGTGGGCAAGCACGCTCGATGACAAGGAACGCAAGCGCGCCACCAATGAAGCGCTCGGCAAATGGGCGCAATCAAATCCGGAAGAAGCCGCTAGCTACGTCGATCAGTTGGCTGATGGAGATCAGATGGGAGGAATGCTCGATCGCGTCGCCAGCAACTGGGCGCGGCAAGAGCCACAGAGCGCTGCGGCATGGCTGATGGGAAAAGCGGAGAGCGCAGACAAAGCTGACGCGATGGGAGACGTGATGTGGAACTGGACGGTCGCCGATCCCGAGGCCGCATCCACTTGGCTTCTCAAACAGCCGGAGGGCAACAGCCGCGACGAGGGCATTGGCGCCTTGGCAAGGGTGACGTTCGACAAAGATCCCGAATCAGCCGTCACCTGGGCAGCCAACATGAGTGACGAGACCAGACGCCAGTTGTCTGTCGGTGTCGGTGTCAACGCCTGGCTCGACCGCGAACCCGTGGCGGCACAGGAGTGGTTGGATAACAACGACACCCTCAGCCCAGAATGGGTCGGAGAAATTGTCGCTGAGCGCACCAAGCGCAAGGCGAGGGAAGCCGGTGAAGAGCTGCCAAAAAACTGACTAATTATTTCAAAATTTATGAAACGTTTCTATCTCCCCATGATTGCAACTGCCCTCATTGTCGGTGCGGCCGTTGCTGAAAACTCTGCCGCAGCAGCCAAGATCGGTCACCCTTCACTGATGAGCCCGCACGCGTCGCCGATTGCCGTGCATGGCGCTCGCGTGTTCGTTGCCAATACTCCCGCCGATAGCGTCGATGTGATCGACACCAGATCTCGGAAAGTCATTGAGCGTATCGATGTTGGAATCGATCCAGTAAGCATCGCGATCCGCCCAGACGGTAAGGAAATCTGGGTCGCGAACCATGTCTCGGACTCGGTCAGTGTGATCGACAATTCCCCCACCAGCCCAACCTACTTGCGCGTCATCGCGACAGTGCAGGAATTTTTGCCGATCATTGGATCCACGCGCTTCGATGAACCGGTTGGTATCGCCTTTGCCAGCAACACCAAAGCCTACGTCGCTCTATCATCTGAAAACTCGATCGCAGTAGTCGATGTCCCAACCCGCAAGGTCATCAAGCGCCTCAAGATTCCCGCGCAGGATCCGCGGGCGATCGTCGTCCGGGGCGAGCGGCTCTACGTCATTCCCTTCGAATCCAATAACAAGACACAGCTTTCTGGCGGCTACAAGATCGACGGCGACCTTGTCACCTTCAACGCGCACGAACACTCGATCGCCAACAACAACGTCCTCTCCCTCGGACACGTGCTCGATATCATCAAGCACCCGAAGGTTCCAGACCACGACCTATTCATCTATGACACGACGAACGACCAACTCATCGAAACCGTCGATACGCTAGGCACCTTGCTCTACGGTCTCGCCGTCGATTCGAACGGTCGGGTTTTCGTTGCTCAGACCGATGCGCGCAACGACGCCAACGGGCGCTCTGGGACAAAAAAACACGGTCTCGCCGAGCTCCAGAACCGGGCATTCCTGAACCAGATCACCAAAATCGAGTTCGACGGCGATTCTGCAAAAATCCCGTCGCTCATCAATCTCGAACCACTGCCCCCACTTCATCCCGAGCCGGACAAGGCATTCGCGACGCCATTTGCGATTCAGGTCAGCGACGATGATTCGTTCCTCATCGCCTCGGCGGCGGGATCAGACAAAATTTTCACCGTCGATACGGCCAGCGGCGAACCTCTCGGCCAGGTAAAAGTGGGTTCAGTCCCACGCGGCATCGCCTTGCAGAAGACTGACGCATGGGTGCTGAACGTGGTCGGCAACAGCGTGTCGCTCGTTGATCTTTCAGATCCAGCAAAACTCGAGGTTACTACAACGATCCAGCTGCATGACCCGACGCATCTGGCGTTCAAACGCGGACGCATCGCCTTCAATACGGCGGCTGCTTCGACCACTAAGACATTTTCCTGTGCAAGCTGTCATCCTGACGGGCACACCGACCAACTGCTCTGGGTTTTGAAAACGCCACTGGTCACTGGTGGCGACCAGATCATGCCGCGCTCGACCATGCCACTGCGTGGGCTGCGCGACACCGCGCCATTCCACTGGGACGGGATCCCCGGAGATCCATTCGGTGGCAACAACAGCGCTTCCGTCTATGCCCATGCTGATCCAAATTGCAGCGCCGACGATCCAGTCGAGGCGACCCGTCACGTCGTCGATGCAAGTCTCGCTTCGACCATGGCGATGGACGGCGACACAGGGCGGAACGACGAGGGCAAACTTGGCTCGCTGACCGCCGCCGAGCGCGACGATCTTGCGAAGTTTCTCCTAAATATTCCATTCCCACCCGCGCAAAAACGCCCTTACACCAATGTGCTCTCGAAGCGCGCCGTCGATGGGTTCGAGCTATTCCACATCAAAGGGAACCACGAGGGGAAGCCGCGGCCGAACGTCTGCGGCAACTGCCATCGGATGCCCTTCCTCGTGAGCACGAACACCCCCGGCACCGGCATGGACGCCCCGACCTGGCGTGGTGCCTCCGACCGATTCCTGATCTTGCCCCAGGGACGACTGAACATCATCGATTTCGATTTCTACCGGCGCATCGCCGAACGAGGAATTCCAGAGCGTGAGATGTGGCGATTCTCGTGGCGGAGCAAACCGCGCTTCGATCCGGTCTGGGACATGGTTCTGCAGGGCAGCACCGGCTTCTCTGGAACCTTTGCCCGACAGGTCACGGTGAGCAGTTTCACTGTTGAAGAAAAACTGACCGACGACTTGCTCGGAGCGCTGGAGGCATCCGCCCGGGAAGGCGCGATCGTCCTCCAGGTTGAGGGCGTATTCCTGGATGGTGACAATGCCTCGCCGATCACCCTCCAATTCGAAGATGGCCACTACGTTCAAACCGATCGCGATCGTTCAACCCATACCCGCGAGAAGCTGCTCACACTCGCTAGAAGAGGAAAGTTCATCGGCACTTTCACCGGACGCCACGGAGCAAACGCTGACTACGACCACCCGCAGCCGGCACTTTGGACACTTGGCCCGATTCACGAACAGCGCGGGCGTCAGGAATTTCCGATTCTCTACGGCCAGAATAAGACAATGACCATCAGCGGTCGACATGTCCGCGATGGAGCAAGTGTGATCGTAGACGGTCGGAAAATCGAGGGGTCGGTAAAGATCGGGGACGTTGAGGAAATCGTCATCGAGCTGTCGAAGCTCCCGGCGATCGGGATGCACCTCTTACAAGTTCAGAACCCATACGGCCTGTTCAGCAACGACTTCATATTCCACGTCACGAGAGACGAATCGACTGCAGGTAAGCTGCGGAATGAAACCAGCCCGGGCATCATGAGCGACGCGCTCATTCAGGCGATCAGGCGAGGTGATCTGGTCACGACCAAACGCCTCGTCCGGCGTGGAGCTGGGGTGAACACGCGACATCCCGAAGACGGATCGATCCCGTTGAGCGCGGCTGCCCTCTACGGCCACCTTGAAGTGACGAACTACCTGATCGGGCAGAAGGCGCGCGTGAATCACAGCAACCGAGATGGCAATACACCCCTCCACGTCGCAGCGTTTCTCTGCCGGCCGGAGGTCGTCAAATCGCTATTGGCAAATGGGGCATCAACCGACAAACGCAACCACCGCCGCGAGTTCCCAATCGATGTCGTCTCTGGGAAATGGACCGAAGAGCTAAGCGGATTCTACTTTGCCATCGCTGCTGGGGCCAGGTTCGAGATCGATCTAGAGGAGGTCGAGAGACTCAGGCCGCAGATAGCAAAGATTCTACGCGACCATGACGCGAAATCTGAGTAGGATACTGGAAGTGATCGAATTCCTATGAGGCAATCCTTCCTTACGCACCTCGTGTGGGCGATCATTACGATCTCAACCTACGTGGCGAGTTCCCAATGGGCGCGACATTGGAAGGGTGAACCTCTGTCCGCTCATGAAAAATCGAGCGAACAGAGCCGGATGGCGATGCTTGATAGCGCCGAGGGAGTCCGGATCACCGCCAAGGATCATGGCTTGCCTGAAGGTGGACAGATTAGATTCGCGACCATGGATCCACTTGAAGTGGACGAGATAGACGCCCTCGTTCGAGCCGCGGTCAACTCACGCAATCCGATCGAACGCCGCCGCGCCTTCGATCAGATTTTACAAGAGGTGCAGTCCTTAAGTTTCAGCGGGGAACAGGCAATGAACATGCGCGAATCGATGATCCAAAACGGAGCGAGTGGTGCGCAGTGGCGGCTCCTCGACTACGCCTGGGGAGCGAGCCATCCAGGGATGGCGATTGCCTATCTCGATGAGGTTCCCAGCGAGTACCACGACGCGTTTCTCGACAACATGATACCAGGTCTTGCGAGCGAGAATCCGCAGGCGGCAATCGATCTCTTCGAATCCTTGGAGTCGGATCTACAGGCCAAGATCAGACCACGCTTCCTCGAAGGCCTCATCGACAACGACATCGCCCTAGCCACTGACTACCTCTACGGCTCGAGCGACCTTGAGAATCGCGACTGGCGGCCGATGGATACACTAGCACGCGAAATCGAGAAAGACCGGGGGCTCGATTCAGCCCTTGAGTGGGCGGCCGACTTGCCTGAGGGGTCGCTGCGCAACAATGCCTGGAGCGCGGCCTACGCCGTGTGGGCAGCCCAGGATCCGCATGCAGCCGTCCAATCGATCGTCGAGTTGCCGCCGTCTACGGATCGGGACCTGGCGATCAACGGCTTCACCGCCGCTTACGCGCACGCCGACGGAGAGCGGGCAACGGTCTGGGCGGCAGAGATAACCAGCCCCGGCCTGCGTGAAGCCGCCCTAGTTCGCGCTGGCACACACTACTTCCGACAGGATCAATCCGCTGCGAGTGCCTGGTTTGCATCAAGCGGTTTGCCGCAGACCATTTTGGGCAAAATGAGCCCAAAACCTCAGTGAATGAGTGCGACCGCGAACATTCCTGACCGTGAGCTGGTCACCCTATTCTCGTTGTTTCTACTGCTCAGGTCTCAGCTTCCGGCCGCGGCCGCGAATCAGCAACCCAAGGCCCTGTTCCTCGCAGTCGACGATCTCAATGACCGGGTTGGCTGCCTCGGCGGACATATGCAGGCGGAGGCGCCCAACATCGACAAACTTGCGCGCGAAGAACCGAGACCATGAAGACCCTTTCAATTCTTCTATTCTCCTTTTCGATCCTGGCGGTCGGCCACGGCCAATCGATCGTCGATAACTGGCACCAGTGGCGTGGCCCTGAGAACAACGGAGTTTCCCGCACTGCGAAGCCACCGATCGAGTGGGGTGAGAATCAGAACGTCGCGTGGAAAGTGAAGATCGAAGGTCGCGGCACCTCTAGCCCGGTCGTGTGGGGCGATCGGGTCTTCGTGACCACCGCCATCAACACCGGACTGATCGACCCTTCACGGCCAAGGCCGGAGGATCAGCCGGAGAGAGTTTTCGGGATCAAGCATCCCAACACCGGCTACCAAATGACCGTGCTCTGCTTTGATCGGAACACCGGAAAGGAACTTTGGCGGGACGTCGCGCAGACACTCGTCCCGCACGAAGGTCACCACAAAGACGCCAGTTACGCCTCGGCTTCACCATTCTGTGATGGCGAGCGGATCTATTGCTGGTTCGGGTCGGCCGGCATGTTTGCCTATGATCTCGATGGCAAGAAATTGTGGGGGCGTGATCTTGGAAAGGCGAAGGTTGGCGCGAGTTTGGGCGAAGGTAGTTCGCCGGTCGTTCACGACGGAAAGATCGTCATCATCCGCGATCACGGCGGGCAATCGACCATCGAGGTTTTGGAGTCCAAAGACGGGGAGACGCTTTGGAAAAAGGATCGCGACGAAGGCAATGCCTGGGCCACGCCAGCCATCACAGAG
>JBLHKE010000398.1:0-7187 GCA_047619485.1 Verrucomicrobiales bacterium
AGATAATGCTGTCCTCGTGTTGAATGTCAATCTGGGGACGGGACAGAGGACGCAGTATAATGATTTTTATCTGCTTCTGCGAATCTATCTTTCGCTGGCCGCTAGGCGAGCTTTGTCTATCAGACGTAGGGGCGTGGGGGAACCTTTGCTTAAGACTTCAATGGGTTGCTTAGAGTTGTAGTTAGGATTTGGCGGCGGGAGCTGGGCTTGAACGGATTGGCGCCAATGATCGAGTTGGGCGAGGAGTTGAGCGGTCTTGTCGGGATGGGATTTTGAGAGATCGTTTTTCTCTGAGAGATCATCTGCAAGATGGTAGAGCTCGGTGTGGTTGTCGTCTAGGAAGTGGATCAATTTCCAGTCGCGGGCACGGATGGCGGAGTGCGGCACCGCACCTTCGGAATGATAATGTGGGTAGTGAAAGAAGAGGGCATCGCGGTCGAGCCTAGCCGTTTTGTTTTTGAGGAGTGGGACGAGGGATTGGCCATCTAGAACCGCAGCCAGGGAGGGGGGAGGCGTTATATGCGCCAGATCGAGTAGAGTGGAAAATACATCGACGGTGATAATGGGTTCGCTTGAAATGCTGGGTTGGGATTGTCCGGGAACGTAGACAACACCGGGAACGCGTATGCCTCCTTCATAGGCAGAGCCTTTACCTTCGCGGAGTGGGGTGTTGTCGGTAGGGCGGCCGCCCCGATCAAGTCCGCCGTTGTCGCCGGTGAGAATGATGGTGGTGTTTTTGTGGAGATTTCGCTGCTTGAGTTTTGAGCGGAGGCGTCCGATGGATTGATTAACCGCTTCGACCATGGCGGCGTATTTGGCATCGGTATGAGTCATGCCTGACTGGATACGTTCCTGAAAGTAAGCCGTGCCTCGTTGGCCAGCTGGAATTGTTGTCATGGGAGTTTAACCCTCCGGACATTTAAAATCTACAATTGACCCTGCTTGCCCAGTAAAGGAGGTGGACCACTAAATGATCGATCGTCTTCAACTTGTCCCATGCGTTTCGCGACCATAGCTCTGAGTTCTAGGAGTTTTTTGGAATATGCAGCTTCAGCGGGAAGGCCTTCTCTTTCGCAAGTGGTCTCGTGAAGATCGATTGTGAAATCAAGGATTATCCGGTGCGAAGGATTTGATATTTTTCAGCCCTTGGAGAAAGGCCATCAGATCTGCAAACTCTTCGTTGGTGAGGGCGAGGTCGAGGCCCTGAGGCATGAGGGAGATAGGGGCAATACGGCGGTGGGCGATCTCACCGACGGGGATGTTCTTTTCACCGAGGTCGGCGCCCAGGAGGATGAGTGTGTCCGGGGTTTCCGAGAGGACGATGCCGGTGGTAAACTCGCCAGACTTAGTTTCGACAATGTAAGGTTCATAGCCCTGAACAATACTTGCGCTCGGGTAGACGACGGATTCAAGCAGATCGGGGCCGCTTCGAATCTCGGCAATGGTGGTCAGGTTAGGGCCGAGCACGCCGCCCTGGCCCGAGACACGGTGGCAAGTCGCACAGGCGGCTTTGGTGAAAAATAGCTGTTTGCCGCGACTGAAGTCGCCGTCGCCTAGGAGGGGGCTGAGCTCGGTGAGACGGGTCTGCTGAGCCTCGAGGTTGGTGCCGAGTTTTGCGAGGACGGGATGGGCGGCAGTGCGTGTGGCCTCTGGGAATTTATTGAGTAGACGTGCGAGTTCGTCGCCCGGAAGGCTGGTGAGAGCTTTTGATCTTTTGAGACCGGAGACAAAGGCGAGACCAACGTCGTCCGAGGCTGTGGCAGCGGGGGTCGCGAAGGCGCGAACAATTGTGGGAAGGACAAGGGCGCCGGTGTTTGCAAGTGTTTCGGCGAGTTCGATGAGCTGGTTTCTCGAGAGGCCCAGAGATGCGAGCGTTCGGGCGGCGTCGAGTTGGGAGGAGGAAGTCTGATTGACGAGGTGTTTCATCAAGAATCCGTAAAGGTTTTCGTCCAATGGCTGCAGGCGCGGAGCAAGGGCGTCCATGGCCGCGAGGCGTTCGGCTAGAGAGGCGTTTGCATCGGCGGCAATAGCGTGGAGAGAGTTGTCTAGGTGTGCGAGCTTGCGCTCGCGTATCGTATGGATTGCGGCGAGACGGACGGCGGATGATTTATCGGTGAGCTGTTTCTCGACGGCCTCGATCCACGGAACCGGAAGATTCCGAATTGTCGAGTCGCGAATGGCGTCAATGAGAAGAATACGCTCGGACTGGGAGAGCGAAGTTAATTCAAGGAGAGTGCTTACGAAGAAGGCGTATTGGCCGCTGCGGGTGAGTTTGGACAGGACGTCTCGGAAGAGAGATTTTTCTGCTTCGGGAATTTCGACGCCGGTGGAGATTTGTTCCCGAAGGGCGTCGGCGGCCTGGTCGATGAGGTTTTTATCGGCGAGAGCTACCGTGTATGCCGCCTGCCGGGTATCGAGTTCGGCGGTGCGCAGGAGAGGCGCTATCTGTTCGGGATCGAGTGTGACGTTTTCCATCTGGCTGAGTGCGAGCAAGGCGCCTCGGCGGATGCCGGGGCTTGGATCAGATAGACGGGGAACGAGCGGATCAGGGACGCCGATTTCTATGAGGGCGTAAATAAGGCTGTGCCTCGAGAAGGCGTCGGCGTTGTTGTCGAGAGCTTCAACTAGAGCGGGGATGGCGTCGGGGTTGCCGATGCGGCCGAGGGCGGTGGCGATTTCACGAAGGACATGAGAGTTTGTTTCTTCGGTGAGGACGGATGGCAGGGTGGAGGCTGCTTCGGCGTATCGGGCCATACCAAGGGAAAAGGCTGACGCCTTGCGGACGGTAGGGTCCGGGTCCTTGATCGAGGTGAGGGCGAGATGGAGGGAGGCAGGTGTGTCGATGCGGGCGAGGGTCCAGACAGCGTTGCGGCGTGTCGTGGTGGAACGACTGGGTCGGAGAGCGTCGTTGAGGGCGGGCAGCGAGCTTTTGCCGCGGGAGGTTAGGGTGGCCATCGCGCGATCGAGGACGGCGGGACGCGGATCGTCGAGCAGCTCGGTGAGGTCGGCGGACTCGATTGTTTGCCAGTCGATTTTGAAGCCGCGGGGATCGTCAGCCGTGGGAGCGCCGCTGCGGCGGATACGGTAAATCGCGCCCTTGGCGTCCATTTTTGCGATATGGGAAGTTGGGCATCCGTGGCGGAACCAGCCCCCTGTGTCTATAACCAGGAGGCTGCCGTCAGCGTCTTCGATTACATCGGTGGGATGGAAGTCGATGTCGGTGCTCACGAGGAAAGGTTCGTCCTTCGAGGCGTAGGTGGCTCCATTAGGAGAAAGGGTCGTGCGCATGACGGTGCGGGTGTTGAACTGGGACCAGAAAATGGCTCCGCGGTTTTCCTCGCCGAAGTGACTGCCGCGGTACGTGGTGAGGCCTGCGGGTGCGACCTGGCCAACGTGGCTCATCGGCGGGAGGGCTGGGCCGGTGGGTTTCAGCGGAATGTGGACGCCGGAGCGCGGGCGGAAGCGGCCGCCGTAGGTCCAGTGGAGAAGGCCGTCGTGCCGGACACCGTCGGGGCGGTCGAGAATAGCAAGGGTGCCGAAGACGTCGCCATTTTTTGAAAAAGTGACTTCGACAGGGTTAGCCATTCCACCGACTGCAAAAATTTCGTGGTCGGAACCATCTGCCGCGAGCGTGAAGACGCCGGGGGCGATGCGGCCGCCGGGCGGTTCCTGATTCTTGTCGAGATGGTAGCCTTGCTGGCCACCGCACCAGAAGAGGCGGCCGGATGGATGGAGGGTCGGGCCATGAAGCGTGGAGGACATTCCATTGGAGAGAACGTTGCCTGCTATGTGTTCGCGCTTGTCGGCAACGCCGTCATCGTCGGTGTCGGTGAAGCGCCAGATACCAGGAGGCTCTGCGACGTAGAGGGCGCCGTCGAGCCAGAGGGCGCCGTTGGGAATTGCGAGCTTGTCTGCGAAGATGGTCGACTTATCGAAGACGCCGTCATCATCGGTGTCTTCGATCATGCGGATGAAATTGGGCAGGGTGGCGTCGAGTTGTTTTTCGTCCCGATTGAAGCCTGCACTCTCTGCGAGGAAGAGGCGGCCGCGTTCGTCGAAGCAGCCCATCATCGGGTGGCCGACGAGCGGCGCTTCGGCAACGGTGGTGACTGTGTAGCCCGTGGGGACTGTGAGGGCTGTGGGATCGGAAGCGAAGACAGGAAGTGCGGCGAGCAGGATCGCAACCGGAAGGATTATAAACTTAGTGCGAGGTGGGGACATTATATTTGAAAATGAGTGCCTTCGCTTACTTTCTCAAAGCTGCGTTTATGTATTCCTGCGTGCCAATTCCCGACTTGCTTTTGCCTCCAGTCCACAAATCCCATTTTGGATCTGCGTGGCGTTTAAACCAGGCGTGAAGGCGATCACGAAGTCTTGCCTGGATTACCGTATGAACCTTTTGTCCAGCAAGATTTGTGAGTTCGTCAGGATCAGCTTTTAGGTCGAATAGTTCGAATTCCGGAGCCTGGCCAAGCCGTTCGACATACTTCCAATCACCGGTACGGATATGCCGAACATTCTCGAAATCGTAAAAAACGACGTCGTGCCAGTTGGAGAGTTTTTCTCCGTGAAGAGCAGGTGAAAAATCTCGGCCTGGCGAGGGCGTCGGCGAATGTTGCGGCATCGATCGACCAAGAAAACTCAACAGGCTGGGCATGAAATCGTAGTTTGTCACCAGATGATCCTCAACTCGATTCGCAGGGATTTTTCCTGGCCAGCGAAAGATCATGGGGATGTGCATGGTTCCATCGCGCCCGTGTATCGGATTGGTGTGATCCCCCATGCCCCAGAACCCCGCATGACCAGCAACCGCGCCCTGATCTGCGGTGTAAATGACTAGGGTATTTCCATCGAGATCGAGTTTTTTCAACGTCTCCATTATCCGTCCGACACCTGCATCAATGGCTGTTACTTGACCCGCAAGGTTACGCCCGATCTGAACATCGCCGATCAGTTCATGCTGATTGCGTTGCCACGGATGAATTTTGCTCGGTCGAGGAAAAGACGGTAAAGGATGATCCACATAGGGATCCGACCAGGGCGAAGGCACTGGTTCCTTCATCGCAGTGGACAACGAGTAAGGGCCGTTGTAGGCGAGAAAAAGAAAAAAGGGTTTATCGGGTTGTTCCACTCGGCTTTTTTCAATGAATTCGATTCCCCGATCCGTCCAGTATTCACTGAGATGTTTTTTTTCGTTTCGAAGCTTACCATCGTCTATCACTTCCTGATTAAGAAAACCGAGAGAGTGACCGTGAGCTTTCGTCGTCCAGAAAGTAAAACCATCCTGCGGATGCAAATTGTCGCCCAGGTGCCATTTTCCTGATAAACCGCAAACATAACCAGCCTGACTCAACATTTCTGGAAGTGTAGTAAATTCTTCGAGAGTGTAATAGGCCTCAGGCCCCATTTGCGATTTGCCTGCAGAAAGATAACGATGAATCCCATGCTGGCTTGGTGTCAGGCCGGTTAGAAACGTGGCCCGCGTCGGTGAACAAACTGCGTTGTTTGAGAAGGCCCGCGTAAAACGGACTCCCTCCTCGGCCATTCGGTCGATGTTGGGTGTTTGAAAATCAGGATTGCCGTAACAGCCAAGATGCCACGCCCCTTGGTTATCGGTCAGAATAAAAACAATATTAGGTGGGTCGTTTTTAGCATGCAACTGGCCAGTCAGAAGTAGCGAAACAACTCCCGTGAAGAAACAGAGCAAGGTATTTTTCATAACTTAGAGGAAAGGATGAAATTGTTAAGTGCCTCTGTTTGCCAATAGGGATTGTTTGATTCCGAGTGAAGGTCGGTAGCAAAGCCGATGTCGCCTGCGGCTTGGTAAGGTGATGTCGTTTGTCCTCTGTTCTTTTGCGCTTCACTTATAGAATTGTTGATACGTTCGGTAGTGATCATATCGCGGACTCGGAATAACTCAGTATAGCGGCGCCGTAGCCGAGGTGGAGTTTTTAGGGGGAGGAGAAAAAACGGGAGCATTAAATAGAAGATTTGATGGTTTTTGCGCTGTTGCAGACTCACACTTCAGCGTAAGTGCTTATTGGGGCCTAAGAACGACCTGAAAGTCAATCTTGCGTGGACATCTTGGCTCTTTCTCGGAGCTGGCAACAACGCTCATTCTCCTTTGGGCAACAGCCCCCCTGAACTTTGACTCTAATTGTCCTGCTATATCTAGATTTTTTGAAACTATTAGATGAACCTGTCGTCATTGCTCCCTAATCATACAAAAGGCTCTAACGCAAAATCTCAGTGACTACCCGGCGGTGCTCGACACCGGTAAGGCGGGAGTCGAGCCCCTGATGGCGGTAGGTGAACCGCTCATGATCGATACCGAGATTGTTTAGTACCGTGGCGTTGAAATCATTAATATGAACCGGATCTTTAACGATGTTGTAGGCAAAGTCGTCGGTCTCTCCATAGTCGACTCCCGGTTTGAATCCACCGCCGGCAACCCAGGTGCTGAAGCAGCGCCCGTGGTGATCCCGGCCGTGATTGTCTTTGGTTAGTTTGCCTTGACTGTAGATGGTGCGGCCGAATTCGCCGCCGAAGATGACGACCGTGTCATCCAGTAGGCCACGCTGTTCAAGATCCTTTACCAAAGCGGCAGCAGGTTGATCGACGGATTTACAATTGTGTGCCAGATCCTTTGGCAGATCGCCGTGCTGGTCCCAGCCTCGATGAAAGAGTTGAACAAACCGGACGCCGCTCTCGGCCATCCGGCGGGCTAGAATACAGTTAGCGGCGAATGAGCCTTTGTCTCTCGATTCGGGCCCATAGAGGTCGTGGATGTGATCCGGTTCCTCTTTGGTGTCCATTAGGTCGGGGACCGATGCCTGCATGCGGAATGCCATTTCGTATTGGGAAATTCGGGCCTGAATTTCCGGATCGCCCACGCGTTGAAATCTCTGCTGATTCAGACTGCCAAGGCCGTCGAGCATATTGCGGCGCAGGTTGCGATCGATTCCCTTCGGATCGTTCAGGTAGAGAACGGGTTCGTTACCGCTGCGGAACTGAACGCCTTGATGCTGGGATGGTAGAAACCCGCTACCCCACAATCTCGCATAGAGCGCCTGTCCCGGTTTTTTACCGACCGAAATCATTACCACATAACTGGGGAGGTCATTGCTAAGGGATCCCAGGCCGTAGGACATCCACGCGCCCATGCTGGGGTGACCAAATTGTTGAGT
>JBLHKE010000399.1:0-7175 GCA_047619485.1 Verrucomicrobiales bacterium
CAGGGTCTCGACGAAGCGCTCGCGGTCAGCGTCTGTGAGGACGATCGGCCGACGCGAATTCCCGCGAGCCATCACATGGTAGATCGCTCCAGGATATTCGATTCTTGGCCGGCGGGGCATCTGGAAATGAAGCGAGACATGGAGGATTGTCAATAATTGTTGACTGACCCCATTTTTTCATACGAGTATTTTGACCTTACGGGCATGAAAACTGGACGATTCGAGTTTCCGGACACTACGGGGCACTCCAGCGAGACGCCCCGGCTACTTCTTAGCGCTCTAGAAGCCGTAGCTCTGGCTAAGCTGGCCTTCCGTCGGAAGGTTGTTGTAGCGCTCGTTCCGCGGGCCGACCCACTGGTTGCCTTGGCGACGCAACTCCACCGGAGTGAAGCTGCCGTTGCTGTTCTGGACGTTGATGATCTGCGTATTCGCGTTTCGCTCGGCTTCGTTGAGTCTCTGGTTCTGCCGACCATTGACACCTCCCGCCACCGCGCCAAGGACACCTCCGATCAGCGCACCTTCGCCTGTCGAGAGGCCATCGACATTGTTGCCGATGATCGCTCCTGCCCCAGCGCCAAGTCCGCCGCCGACGGCAGCCCCGGATGCAGTCGAGTTGCAGCTGGTGAAAGAGAGCGTGCTACAAAGGGAGAGGCAGGCTACGGAAATAGAGAGAAGGTGTTTGTTCATACGGAAAAAATAGTTCAACTCGATCAGAATGCAACCCGTCAACCGCGTGGGGTACCATAGTCAGCCGGTGGCCAGGGAGCCCTTGGAACCAGACCTTCTCCCGGAGTAATTGGCGCAAATACCACCGATTACGAGATCGATTTCAACCTCCGCGACGGTGGGCAATAGTTCGAACGAAGGGAGCTGTTAGCAATCGTAATTAAAAATATAGTAACAGGGGTCAGTAATGGGGATGTCCCAGAGATCGTTAAAACAGGCGATGGTCGACCGGTAGGATTTCTATCATTTCTTCGATTGTTTTCAAGCTTTCGTTGGTTTGCTTTTCGCTGCTCGTTTTGGTTTCGCGCTGTCGTCTGTATCGGAGGTCTCCGAGCGTAGCGAGGTGGCCGGAGTGGAGGACGACAGCGCGACGGCCAGCACCCCGAGGTCTCCCGCGTGGCAGATCTTTCTGAAGCCGCCTCGGCCCACAGCATCCCGCTCGCCATCCAGCGCGACACCATATCTTTGCGCTCGCTCCATCGCTTCACATTGCCCGTCGCCTCGCGCCAGTTGCGCAGCGCATTCTCGATGCAGTCGGTATTTAGGAAGGTATAGTTGAGCGTCGAGGTCACGTCCAAGCGGTGGAAGGCTAGTAAGTTGTCGCGCCTGCCTGCAATCACCAGCGCGGCAGCTGCGTTGCGCTCGGCGAGGAACTCGACCAGTTCGTCGAACATCTCCTCTCCAGCCTCTCTCCCCTCGGCTTCGCGAAGGTTTTTGCAGTGCCTGTCGAAATCGGCTCTGTCGGGGTTGCGCAGTTTGTCTCGCGTGTGTCTGTGCATGTGTATCAGGCATTCTTGCTGCACCCCCTCTGGCCAATGCTCTGCGACTGCCGAGTCGATGGATGCGCTGCCGTCCCTCACCACCAGGGGCCTCCTGACGGGTCGCTCATCCACCCCGCGCCCTTTGAGCCTGCGTATTAAGTCACCCACAGCCCTTCGGCTAGGCGCACGCCGTCGATCATCAGCGCCAGGAAATCGAAGCTCCGCAGATCACGCTCGCGCAGGTGTGCGAGCTGCTCACGGCTCTTGGCATCCCACATCCGGGCGGCGGAACTCTTGCTAAGACTGCCGGCTTTCGCCCGCGCCAGGCCGCGTTGTGAGATGCCTTGCTCGAGGAGCCCCGTGACCTCGTCGAAGAGGCTTGCCTGGCCAGCTGCCTTGTAGACTTCTTGCCTGGTCTCATCATCGTCCTCGTGGCGCACTCGAGGTCGGGTGACGGTCTCTTTTTTACCACCGAGGTAGGCGCTACCTTTCTCGTTCCCCACCCGCTGGAACGGGGTGTCGGCCGGCTTGTATTTCGGGCCGCACAGGGCATCGACCTCCTCGCGCATCGTGTCGAAGAAGGCGGCGCGGACACACCCGCGCAGGGGCTCGTTTAGCAGTCTCGCTGCCTCGCCTTCAGGCGCTTCGATCAGAATTTCTCTCAGGCTGTTTTCGGTGCTAGTTTCTGTCATGGTTGTTGGTTGGTTCGGGTTTGTTTTAGTCGATGTCATGCTAACGCGCGGCCCCGGCCAATCACCAACCACCAACCTATTTCAACGACTTATGGGACACTTCCCAAGATCGAGGACATGGAGCCGATAGACCGCGTGATGCCACAGGTGATCGACCTGTGCCTGCGAATCCTGACTTGCACTTGCCGTTGGGAGCTGGGCGACGACCTTGCCAGCGTGTTGCGGTTTGCCTGCGATGAGGTCGAAGAGGAGGAAGACGACTACAGGAACCGCTACTCGATAACATGCGCCGAGTATTACCACGCAATAGCAAGGCGCTTGTGGTCGAGGGCAATATTAACGGTGCATTGCTAGGAGCCTGTCGGACTTAGAGGATTCGAGCAAAACGTTTTCGAATTGCGATCCAGATCCGTTTGCTGGGGAGGATTTAAATGGATTTAATGACGATTCAGCGGGCGGATCTGGGCGAATTCTAAAATGATTCTTGCCGGAGCGGGTAGCTCCTAGGAATTTGCTTTTTGCGTGGGGCGCTTGAGAGAGCCGTTGAAGGGATCGAAGACGGGGAGAAAGGGGGTTGATCATATGAGCTTCTCGACGCGGATCCCGGTCCGCAACGAGGTTCCCCGAAGTCTATGCCGCACCGGAAACCCGGATGGCATCACCCTCGCCCTCGGCGAGGTGGGCAGTGATGCGCAGCGAGCGAAATCCACCGAGCTCGAGGGGTCTATGCCCGATGGCCAGAAGCGCTGCTCCAAGTGTATCGAGCTGAAGCCGGTTGACGAGTTCCACCGTAAGACCAAGGGGAGTGGGGATAGGGTCGCCCGGTGCAAGAAGTGCCAGAACGCGGAGCGTCGGGCGAGGAAAGCAAGCCGCAGGGCGAAGAAGTGACTCGTTTCCACAGCTTCACCCCCACAGAAATTGCTGCTCGCTGTATACCCCTTCGGAGCCTGTTTAAATACGGATGTATGATTGAGCCATCGGCAGCATGACGGTCGGAAGGTCCTCCCAGAAAGCCCCTTGCGTCTTGCGGGAGCCTCGGTATTTGCGCCCCGGGGCGGCGGCGAAGCGCAAGGGCAGGGGCAGGGGCAGGAGAATCCCTTCGTGAGATTGGCTAAAATAGACAGCCTGAACCTGTCGGTTCGTGCTGGAACATAGTTGTTCTTAGGCTCGGCCGACTTTTGGCACCATACGGGGGCGAGGACTTGGACGACGATATTACCGCGGATGAAGACGAGAGGGACGAAGACCCCGACCCCATCACCGTGACCTTTCCGCTCGAGGGCGACTTGGCGGACGCGGCGGATCTGTTCTTCCGCATCGAGGAAGGCTAGGGAATGTCCAACATCGAACGGTTCGATCCGCCTTTTTTGAACGCCCCGCGATTGGGGCGGGAGATGTGGGAATAATTCAACGTCCTCAGGGATACCCCGCAAAAAGCAAATTCCTTGCAATCCTCGCAATAATTCAAGAAAGTATCGGCATGAAAATTCTGTGGACGTTTGTGCTTACTGTAATTCTGGGATCGGCCTTCGTGGCGGCGGCTCAGCCGTTGCCCGATCTTGAAAAGCCGATCGAAGACCCGGCGACGGGGCTGAACGTCCCGCCGGGTTTTGCGGCCGAACTCATCTACAAAGTTGACAAGAGCAAGTATGGCTCGTGGATCACGCTGATCTTCGACAAGCAAGGCCGACTGATCGTTTCGGACCAAGGCGGGGCGGGTGTGTTCCGTCTGACGCTGCCCAAGATCGGCGAGAAGTTTTCCGAGCAGAACATCACCAAGCTCAATCTCAAGAACTCCGTGCAGGGTTTTCTTTTCGCATTCGATCACCTTTACGCGATTCGATTCGGTTCGTTGTCTCGCGCTCCGGTGTCGCCCGATGGTGAGATTGGTCCCGAAGAGGTGATCTCAGAATTGCAGGGTAGCGGAGAACACGGCCCACACTCAGCAATCATCTCCGAAGACGGCAAGAGCCTCTATGTCATCGGGGGCAACATGACGCGGGCGCCGAAGCACGAGTACTCGCGCATTCAGGAGAATATGCGCGATGACGTGCTGCTCCAGCACTACACCTACGGACACAACGCGGGAGGCAAGGCTCCGGCCGGCTTCGTGATGAAGTTCAGCCCGGACGGCAAGCGGCGCGAGCTGATGAGCATGGGCTACCGCAACCCCGTCGACTTCTGCCTGAATCGTCACGGCGAGATGTTCGTCTACGACGCCGACATGGAGTACGACATCGCCGCGCCCTGGTATCGACCCACGCGGATCAATCACGGCGTGTCCGGCGGCGAGAACGGCTGGCGGGCCACGACCCAGAAGTGGCGCAAGTATCACGCGGACACCGTGGGATCGGTGGTGGACATCGGTCCCGGCTGCCCGACCGGCGTGATCCCCGGCACGAACGCCAAGTTCCCCACGCATTACCGCGATGCGCTGTTCGTCTGCGACTGGACGTTCGCGACGATGTATTCGATTCACCTCAAGCCCAAGGGGTCGTCCTACACCGCCGAGAAACGGGAGTTTCTCTCCAACACCAAGGGCTCGCTGCCGCTGACCGATGTGCAGATCGGCCCGGATGGAAACATGTATTTCACGGTAGGCGGCCGAGGCGGTCAGTCCTATCTTTACCGTGTCTATTACAAAGGTGACGCGTCCACGAAACTATCCGAGTTGGACATCACCGGTGCCGATACACGAGCAGCCCGACGCAAGCTCGAAGCCTTTCACGGCCATGCCGACCCTAAGGCGCTGGACACCTCATGGCCTTATCTGAGCAGCGATGACTACCACCTTCGTTACGCCGCACGGATCGCGATCGAATGGCAGGACGCAGCGACGTGGGCGGACAAGGCTTATCAGGAGCCGAACGATGTCGCCGCGATCCACGCCTTGCTCGGCCTCAGTCGGCGTGACGTGAAAGGCAGCCTGCCCTCGATCCTCACGCGTCTAAACAAGGTCGACTTCAAGAAGCTCAACAAAGAGGGCCGGTTGGCGCTGCTGCGAACCTACGCGGTGGCCATGAGCCGCCACGGCATGCCCGAGCCGGTCCTGAAGAAGGCGGTGGGCGATGCCCTCGTTCCGCATTTTCCCAGCAAAGACGACAACACCAACGAAGAACTCTGCCGCGTGCTCAGCTACCTGGAGCACCCCTCGGTCGTGGCCAAGACGGTCGCGCTGATGAAAGTCACTCAGACGAAGGTATCTGAGTACGACGCCGAAATCATCAAGCGGAACAAGGGCTACGGCTCGAGCATCCTCAAGTCCATGCAGACGGCGCCGAACACCCTCAACATGCACTACCTGTTCTGCCTTAAGGACGTGAAGGTCGGCTGGTCAACCGATGATCGCAAATTCTACCTGGGCTGGGTTCAGGACCTGATGGGCAAGAGCGGCGGGAACATGTATGCCTCGTTCATGCAGAAGATCCGGGAGACGGCCATCGAGAACGTGCCAGAGAGTGAGAAGCTGGCGCTCAAATATCTCATGGGTGAAGTGAAGACCATTGATCTATCCAAACTGCCCAAGGCGACGGGCCCCGCCGTCGCGTGGACCGTGGAATCCGCTCTCAAGATGCTCGGCAAACAACCGCTTGCTGGCCGCGATCTGGCGAACGGCAAGAAGATGTTTAAGGCGGGCTTTTGCGTAGCTTGCCACCGGTTCGGCTCCGAGGGCGGCGGCGTGGGCCCCGACCTCACGAACCTCGCCAAGCGCAGCGATTACAAATCGATCCTCGAGTCCATCCTGCAGCCCGGCCTCGTGGTGTCCGATCAGTTCGAGCAGCACGAGATCAAGATGAAGGACGGCTCGGTCGTGCTGGGACGGATTGTGTCCCAGGAAGATGGCGTGCTGGCACTGGTGCAGTCGGGTTTCGAACCGAATAAGCTGACAAAGGTAAAAACGTCCGACATGGCATCGAAGAAGGCGTCCAAGCTGTCCATGATGCCCCCGGCTCTGATCTACTCGATGAACGCCGATGAGCTGAAAGACCTGATCGCTTACTTTGTTTCTCAGGGCAATCCGAAACACTCCGTCTACCAGAAGCCAAAGAAACCCAACCTGTCAGCCAAGAAACTGAATATCCAATTAGTCAGTGCGGTCTATGGCGTCGCAGATGACACCGGGAAACAGATGGACGTTCGTAAGCAGGTGAAACGAAATATAGATCTACGCGATTATGATTTCGCGATGACGAATGCTCTCGCGGGAAGAGATCCTGCGCCGGGTATCCCTAAAGTCCTGATCATTAAGTACACCCTTGATGGCAAGACCGTCACCAAAACAATCGCAGAGAACAGCCGTATTCCGTGGGAATAAGCGCCAAACTGGCGGAGCCTAACCGCGGAGCCCTCCGCAGGAGGGATATTTAAAAATCCTCTCCTACGACTACGCATCGTTGGGATATCGGGAGGGGTATGAAGTGGCCCAACACGCTTTTCAGTGGGTTTTCAGCAGATTGGGCTCCAGCAGCCCAGATGAGGACAGCCCCTGGCCGACTCCGACCCACTCAAACCCGCGTAGGATCTTTTTGTGTATTCTGGAAAAAAATACAAGAGGCTGTTTAGAATGCAGAATCGTCTCGGTTTAGGGGGCAAGTAGCAGGTAGGTTGCAAGAATGCAGCTGGATCGAACCAAGCGATCGTGACTGCTATGGCCACGATTGATAGGTCTCTTAACAATCACCAAAAATAATTTTATGGATACCAAGAACGAAACCGAAGACATACAGGCCGTGGAGAGACTCGGCGAGGCGAGGGACAGGATCGTGACCGAGCTGCGCAAGACCATCGTCGGCATGGACGACGTGATCGACGAGCTGATGATTGCCATTTTTTCCCGCGGCCACTGCTTGCTGGTTGGCGTGCCTGGTTTGGCGAAGACATTGCTGGTCAGCTCGCTGGCGGAGACGATGTCCTTGGGGTTCAAACGCATTCAATTCACGCCGGACCTGATGCCGTCCGACATCACCGGGACCGAGTTGCTGCAGGAAGATCCGGA
>JBLHKE010000400.1:0-7175 GCA_047619485.1 Verrucomicrobiales bacterium
GGGTTGGATTCGGCAATGGTCCGGCGGATGCCCATCTGATCGAAGGTTTCCAAACCGAAGCCAATCGGATCGATGTATTTGTGGCAAGAGACGCATCCATTCTGCGTCGAATGCATTCTCAGAATCTCGTTATGGCTGAGTTTCAGCTTCTGATCCTTCGCCCTCTTCTGGGTCTCTTCAAGAGCAGGAATATCTTCGGGCTGTACGAAATGCTCGCCGAGTATCCGCTCCATCACCCACACGCCACGGCGGATCGGGCTGGTGCGGTTCTCAGTCGAGGTCGCGCTCAGGGTCGAGCCGATGGTGATGAATCCACCGCGATCCTTGTCACTCAAACCGACCAGCGCGAGCGGCGCGTGCCGGTACTCGTATTTGCCCTCCTCCACCTGCCGCGACGAATCTCTGTAGTGGAGGTTGATCGGCGGCAACTCGTTGTCTACCGCGAACGTCTTCTTTTCGGTCCTGAGCCGATAGATGTTGGATTGGTGTGGATTGATGTACGCCCATCGAGCATCTACTAGGCTAGAAATCGGCTGGTCATAGCGGATGATGCTATCGAAAAACAACAGCGCTTCCTCATACTGTGTCCGGTAGAACCCCGCCATTTTGTCGCTGCGTTTGTCGACTGCGCTCTGCTGGCGAAGCTTCTTGTAGTCGAACCACTCGCCTCCGAGATTCTCTGCCAGCGCGATCCTTTTTGGATCCGCGAGCATCCTGCGCACCTGCTGCTTCAACACCTCGGGTTTGTGTAGTTCACCCTTCGCGGCGGACGCCAACAACACTGCGTCAGGAGGCGCGGACCAGAGGAAGTAAGCGAGCCGCGTCGCAAGCTCTTCGCCATGAACTGCGGTCTGTCCAATTCCTGGCTCCTCGAAGCGGTAAAGAAACGGCGGAGACAACAGGACCGCGAGCATCGACGACTTGATAGCTCTGGAGGCCGGTTGCTTCTCAGCCGCCTTCTGGTAGACCACAGCGAAAGCATCGGATTCCTCCACCGTTAGTGGACGACGGAAGGCAGAACGTCCAAACCGGTCAATGATAACGCGCGCATCTGCCAGAGAGATCTCGGCAGCGGGCGTCGCTGTTTTGAACAGGTGCATCATCGCTTGCGGATCCGAGAACACGCGGGTCAACACCAACGAAAAACATCGGGCATACTTCTGGAGGTCGGTCGGTTCCTTGCTAAGCGTGAACGCATCGTTGGAAAATCCAGACGCGCCATGCACTCCCATGGCGAAGAATTTTTCGATGATCGTATCGGGGATGACATGCAACCGGCTGTTGGTGACCGTCTCGCGCAAATCGATGTGGAGGATGTCCTCGAGGGTATTTTGAAGTTCCTCACGCGTCAGCCGCCGCGGATAGTTCGCACCCGCATGCTGAATGCCACCCGGCTTGACGAACTCATCCTCGAACCAATCCGCGAACATGTTCACGCGTCCCTTCACCAGCGGCTTCTTCTTTGGAGGAGGCATCTTGCGCTTGGCGATTGCGGACTCGACTTTCACCCACGCACCGAGATCTGCCAGCGGATCAAAGTCAGTCATCATCCCCTCCAGATTCACCCCGCCCTTTCTCTCACTTGCATCGTGACAATCGACGCAGCGATCTTCGAGAATCTGCCGGATCGTGCTGACGAGTTCTTTCGAATCTGCACGCAGCTGAGAAAACACGACCAGGGCTGATATAAGAAAGCAAGCCCGTGGTAATATCCGCCGGCACTGCATTGATCTCGGAAGGTGAATCATCAAATCTCACGCACGGAAGCACACAAAGATCCGTCTGTCGAACTTCGCATGGTGTAATAAATCGGACGGGGAAACCCACAGTCCCCTCCCCTCTCTACGGCGATTTGACGCATTCCTTTTGGACGCCAGGCACGGATTCATCCCCGAGCAAGTGCCTATCACTATCTCCGAATGCGACGGAAGTATGAGAACCTCGCAGCCAGATTCAGAACCCTATCGTGAACGGAAAATTTCGCTGCTGAGCACCTTGATTACGAGATCGCGCAAACCGTTGCCTTCTTCCTTTAGTGACTGGGAGATCTCTTCGATTTCGTAGTCATCGACGGGTTCCATGTGACGGCCGGTTGCGTAGCTGAGTACCTGCGTGACGAGGTGGCGTCTGAAGGTGTCTTGGCGTTTCGTTAGAAGGATCTGTTTGAACTCGTGGAAATTTTCGTATTTTTCGCCGGAGGAGAATTCGCCGGTGGCGTCGATTTTTGGACCGGGGGTTTTTCTGTTTTTGGGTTTCGGATAGCTCGTGCGCCAGCGGCCGACGGGATCGAATGCTTCCAGACTAAAACCAAGCGGATCGATTTTGCGGTGACACTCGGCACAGGTATTGTCGGAACTGTGTCTGTCGAGTCGCTCGCGAATGGTGGTTGCACCACGCACGTCAGACTCAATCGCTGGAACGACGTCCGGTGGTGGTGGCGGATCAATACCGAGGATGTTTTCAGATACCCAGACGCCGCGTGTGACGGGTGATGTTTCGACTCCATTGGCACTCACTGTGAGAACCCCCGCCATTCCAAGCAATCCACCGCGGTGGCGATTTCCCTTGAGGTCGACGCGTTGAAATCCGTCGGAGAGTCGCAGTGATTTCTTTTCCGGCAGGTCATAAAGATTCGCTAGGCGCTTATCGACGAAGGTGAAGTCAGCATCGAGAAACTGATTTACGGATTCGTTTTCATTTAGCAGATGGCTAAAAAACAGACGCGCTTCCGACCTCATCGAATCGGGCCAGTTCTCCGAATAATACAGACGATTGCTTTCGCGGGGCGGAGGCATGCTGCCGAGATCGCGAAGGTTAAGCCAGCTGTCTAAGAATCCGTTCACGAATCCCGTCGTCCGAACATCGGTTAACAAACGTTTGATGTGTTCTCGAAGCACTTTGGGTTTCGATAGATCCGCAGCCAATAGCTCCGCATCCGGTGGACCAGCCCAGAGCGCGTATGAGAGTCTGGATGCAAGGTCGTATCGGCCGAGATGTTTTTCTTTCTCGTCGGTTATTTCGCTGAGGTAGAGGAACGAGGGCGAGCAGAGAATCATCTTCAACGTATCAAGCGCGGCCTGGCGGGGGGGCGCCTTTCTATCGATTCGTTTTTCAAAAGTCTTACGAATCGAATCGCGGTCCGCAGCGGTCAGTGGACGACGATAAGCGCGCTGGCCGAAGGCGTAGAGCTGTGGGAGCGCGTTGTCGGCCTGGAATCCGTCTCCCCCAAACACAGTGACTTCCTCCAGACTGCCGCCGTCCTCCGCAAGAGGACCTCTGATTTTAATTTCACCGATGCGGATATGTGGCAGCTTGCCGTGCTTCAGGAGGTGGGCGCGGTTGACGCCTGAGCCAAAATCATTGCCTTCAAACTCATCTTTATAACGAGCGTTTACCGAGAGCACGGAGGCGCGGGATTCGTATGGGCCGTTGGGGAAGATGAAACGCGGCGTTTGGCCTGCTTCGAGCCAGACCTTGAATGTGATCCACTCTGGTTTTTCATCCGCTACGATCGCCTCGGCCAAAATAGGCTCGATCGCTTGTGGGTAATGAATGTGGCCTCTGGTGGCATCGCCGGGGACGACGGCAATCTGAAATGGCTCGGAAAAATCGATGCGGAAAATTTTCGGATCGTAATGCGTATCGCGATGCATCGCCTGCGTGTGCGCTTTAATTTCGTAGAGTCCCGAGACTGGAACACCTTCGAGAAAATCCTCAATGTGCGCATAGCCACCCTGACGTGTGTCTGTGTTCGGCTGTTCGTAAATGCAGAGGAATTCGTAATTGAATGCCTTCTTGTGAGAGTTTTTCAGTTCTTCGTATTGGATAAAATGATCGGTGAAGTGCCAGTCCTTGGGCTCGATCGTTTCCTTTCCAAGGCGGGACTCGATCAGTCGATGAGCGGACTGAAAATACTGGTCGAGCAGAAATCCCGACGTCACGAGGGATTGACCGATCGTGTCGATGTGACGGCTGGTTTTCTCCTTTGGAAAATCAGCGGTGAGTCCCAGAGTGTCCACGCGCCGGCCAAAAAGAACCTTCAGGGTGTTCTCATATTCCCGGTTCGACAGGCGACGCATCACGGTGCGGGCTCCGGAGCTCTCTATCTTTCCGTGGGCGTCTGCGACACCTTTTCTGAGGGCGCGGACAACATCAAGCCGCTCTTCATCGGATGGTTGATCCGCCTTTTTTGGCGGCATCTCTTTTAGTGTGATCTGATCGATGATCTCCTTCGCACTGACCAGATGCGCCACCTTTGTAAGAGGCAAGGTAAAGCTTTCAAAGTCGCGCTCACCTTTCTGACGATCGCCATCGTGACAATCCAGACAATAGTTGTTCAGAAACTCAGTGAGAATTTTTCGCTCTGGAAACTCCTCGCCAAGCGCGAGCCCTGCGAGCAGGAAGAAAACACTAACACAACGAACTATCATTTAGGAAAATGTTCCCTTACTGCTGCCAAAAACGTCGGTATCGAGACCCATACGCTGCGCGATGTCGAGGTAGAGATTACACAGAGGCACAGTTTTTTTATCGTTGGCGATCACGTTCTTGAATTGCCCATGTTGATAACCGCCGCCAGCGAGGATGATCGGGAGGTCGGTGTTTTTGTGTGAGTTTGCATTGCCCATGCCGCTGCCGAAAACAACGGCAGTCGATTCGAGTAACGATTGTTCACCGTCCTCCATTTTTGCGAGACGCGTGAGAAATTTTCCAAAATGGGTGATCTGATATTTTTCCAGTTCTATCAGGTATTCGATCGATTTCTCATCATTCCCGTGGTGGGAGAGTCCGTGATAGGACTTGTCGATCCCGAGGTGTTGAGGCAAGAAGCTGCCACCAATTTCCAGCGTTGCCACTCGGGTGGAATCAGTTTGCAAAGCGAGTGCCATCAACTCATAGAGCATCGGTAGGTCTTCGACCGTGTTCTGGTTGGAAGGCTTGTCGAATGGAGCGTTTGGTTTGGGATGTTCCGTCCAACGCTCGCGGAGTTGCAGGCGCTTCTCGACGTCACGAATGGAAGTGAAGTATTCGTCGAGCTTGTCCCGATCCTCGCTGTTTACTTGCTTTGAAAGATGCTTCGCGTCTTCGCGCACAGCGTCCAGAATTGATGCCTGTAATTCGTTCTCCTCGACGCGAGTTGCTTGCCGTTCTTTAGAATCACTTACGAACAGCCTTTGGAAAAGATCGGCTGGCCCTGTGATTGGGGGCACCCTAACACCGGACTTCGTCCATGCGATTTGACAACCGCCGTGAATCCCGCCTTCGGAACCGATAGTGAGCGATGGAAAGCGCGTCTCGACGCCGACCTCATCGGCGATAAATTGGTCGATGGAAACATTGCCATCCGGGCGGTCTTGCGCCTCGGAATTGAGCACGCCCGAGAGGAACGAATGCACGGCAAAATGGCCGCCTTTAATGCCATGATCGAGCCCACGATAAACGGTCATTTGCTCGCGGTTGGGCTGCAGCGGCGCGAGCAATGTGGTGTTCTCGTACGCCTTGCCAGCCGTTTTCGGGAAGAACTGTTTTGTCTGGAAACCAAGAAGATTTCCGATGCCAACGAACCGTTTGGCACTCGCACCCGCTCCCTTGACTGTCTGCACGGCGACGGGTCTCGCCAAAAGCGAAGGGAGTCCCGGAAGAGCTAGGGTGGCTCCTATGGATCTAAGCACAAAGCGACGTCTGCTGATGGTATTGGCCATAGATGAGTGTCACGCGAGCCAATGCGTTCGCAAGCGACAAACGAAGTCACTCCACAGCTCCCACCAGTTCCGAGTATGGCGCCAGAATCAGCGATTGGAAGTAGCAAGACCTCGAGTCGACAAGGCGCACAACAGGAAGATGCCGCCACCGAAGAAACGCCACCCACCGAAAGGAGCTGCTCACGCTTTTACCGATGGTCTATCGAAAGTCTTGCACGACGCTTCTTTAACCACCCAACAGCGGCAGGGACGTAGCATGCTGAGAAGACTGAACCGCAATGAGTATGAAACGACCCTGCGGGATCTTCTCGGCAATCAAGTCGATGTGAAAAATTTGCTTCCGGAGGATCGCACGGCAGCCGGTTTTGACAATGTCGGTGCCGCGCTCGACATCTCGGCGCCCCATCTGCTGCGCTTCCAACAGGCTGCGGAACAGGCCGTGCGCTCGGTGATCCCTAGCCAACAACCGGAGAAGATCAAAGTCCGGAACAGCGGTCGGTAGATCACCGAGAAGGCAAAGACGTTTGCGTCCTACCTCGACAAGTCGATGCGTCTCGACGGCGAGCGATTGATCCTGGACGTGCGGACTTACGCGAGTGTGCCGTGCGCCAGCGAGAGAGTGAAAGAAGCCGGCCGCTACCAATACTGAGAACCTGTCAGTTTCTGTTTTCGTGCATTCCGATTGGTCCTTCTTGAACCAGGGACTGGCCCAGCACTACGGGATTGACGGAGTTTCCGGTGGTCAGTTGCGCCGGGTGTCACTACCGCCCGTCCGCTCGGATTGCACGCGCCCTATTTTTCCCAAGAGACGACGGGGATCGACTACGAGCCTAGCCGGTATCTCAAACTTCTCGAACCTCACAAGAACAAATTCACGATGCTCTCAGACATGTCGCACCACTATCCCGGTGGACATGGGACCGGGGTCGGACTGCTCACCGGTGTCCGGCCGGAACACATGCGCCAGAGAGATATTCGCAACTCGATCTCGCTAGATCAGGAAGTCGCGGCGCAGCTCCAGTCGCCGACGCGACTCCAGAGCCTAACACTGGGAAAAACCGGCTTGTCTTGGAATCGCCGCGGAGTGGTGGTCCCCGCGGAGTCAAGCGCCGTGCGAATTTTCAAGCAACTGTTCATCACCGGTTCCCCGGATCAAATCGCGAGAGAGATCTCTCGCATCAAGAACGGACATAGTATTTTGGACGGTGTGCGTGATCAGGCTAAGAGCCTTGCGCTAAAACTCGGTGGGGCAGACCGGGACTGGATCGATCTGATGCTGAACTCAATCCGAGAGGCTGAGCAACAGTTGCAACAGGAAGAAGCATGGGCGCTAAAGCCAAAGCCGGAGGTCGAGGTGAAACCATTCACCGACGATTACCATGGAGAAAAGCTGGTCCAGAGAGAACGCCAGTGGTTCGATCTGGTACATCTGGCGCTCCAGACGGACAGTAGCCGCGTGATCACGCTGAACAT
>JBLHKE010000401.1:0-7170 GCA_047619485.1 Verrucomicrobiales bacterium
AGAGGTGCCCCCACTGCCGGTGGCGCGTGTTGAAGCGCCGCGTGTAGGTATTCTGGAACCATTTCATCCCTTCGACAAGATTCCCCGCAGGCGTGCGCAGGGCGAGATGGTAGTGGTTGTCCAGCAAAACCCACGCATAAACCTCCCACGCCGACTTCTCACATGCCTCAGCCAGGGTCTCGACGAAGCGCTCGCGGTCAGCGTCTGTGAGGACGATCGGCCGACGCGAATTCCCGCGAGCCATCACATGGTAGATCGCTCCAGGATATTCGATTCTTGGCTGGCGGGGCATCTGGAAATGAAGCGAAACATCGGAGAAAAGGAGTCAGTCAACAATTTATGACAACAACTTCTTCCATGCGCCTATATCCTTCGGCAAACTACTTGGCTTTCTGGTGTCGAAGCGCCGGATCTGCTGGCTGGCATTGGCCGCCGAACTCAAGTTCAACTGCTCGGCGACCCAGACCAGTGGCACGCAACACTGGCTGCGGATCGCCCAGCCGATTGCGGCGCGCCGCAGGTCACCTCGAGGCAGTCTCTAGGCCGTCTCTAGGCCGTCTCTAGGCAGTCTGGCCAACTCTCTCTCGCCGAGCCCGAAATACTGCTCTGCCCTGTGCAAGATTTTTATGGCATCGGCGATCCCGGCGTCTCTAGGTAGAGCCGGGCCCTCCTGCCCGTTTTACAATCGGAACGATCGTGGTGGTGAAGGCTTCGTGCAGTATTTCAAAAATCTGGCCAGCGAACGGTTCGCATCCGAGTCCGCCACTTCGGCTGCGCGGCACCAAGAACCGACAGCAGCTGCAGGTATCCGCAGTCCGAGGAAGCTACGCTTTGATTGGCGGGGTGACCAATTTCTCCAGCGCGCTCAGCCGCTCCAGCATCGGCGGGTGGGAGTAGTGCATGAAGACGTAGAAGGGGTGCGGTGTGAGGTTCGAGAGGCTGTCCGCTGAGAGCTTCTTGAGGGCACTCATCAGCGCTTGGGGTTCGCCGGTGACGTCGCTCGCGTAGGCGTCAGCTTCGAACTCGTTCTTGCGGCTGAGGATCGACTTTCCGACCGAGAGGACTTTCTCGATCGGCTTGAACAACATGAAGAAGAACACCAGGCTGGTGTAGACCGAGACCTTCTCAACACCGAAGGCGGCTGCCAGTCCCTCGTTGTTCATGAACAGTCCCATCAGGAAAAAGATCACCCCGATCTCGAGGATGCCGAGCCCGATCCCTTGGACGATGTGCTTCTTTTTGAAATGACCGATCTCGTGCGCGAGCACCGCGACGAGCTCCCGTGTGCTCTGCTTCTCGATAAGCGTGTCGTAGAGGGCGATCTTCTTGTTCTTGCCGAACCCTGCAAAGAAGGCGTTGGCCTTGGTCGAGCGTCGTGATCCATCGATCACCGAGACTTCGGTGAGCGGGAACTCGCACTTATCTGCCATCTGGTTGATGCTGTCTTTCAACTCGCCGTCTTCCAGCGGTTTGAACTTATTGAATATTGGGAAAATATACTTCGGTCCGACGTAGGTGAGGGCGAGCGAGATGGCCGTCATGGAGATCCAAGCGTAGAGCCAGGCGTTGTCGAACTTGCCGAACACCCAAAAGATCAATGCGAGGATCGGTGCTCCGATGATGACCCCGAGGATGACGCCTTTGATCCGGTCGAGGATAAAGGTCTTGAGGGTGGTCTTGTTGAAGCCGTATTTCTCCTCGATCACAAAGGTGTCGTAGAGATCGAAGGGCAGGGAGAGAACCATCGAGGCCGCGTAGAGCAGCGCGACGTAGTAGAGCCCGCAGACGACCTCGTTGCTCGACCAGCCGCGGACGATCTCATCGAGCCAACCGAATCCGCCCATGATCCAGAAGACAAGGAACACGACGAGGTTGAACGTGGCGCTGATGACGTGAAAACGCGTCCCATCCCGGGTGTATTCCTGGGATTGTTCGTATTTTTCAGCATCGAATGAGTCGGCGAACTCCTTCGGCAACTCTGGTTTGAGCGCTTTGAGGTTCAGTAGTTCGGCGAACAAATCGAGGTGGTAGAGCGCTACCACGGCGACGATGATGATGGCAAAGTAGAGGTTGTAGTCCATTTTAGGGAAAGTGTTAGGGGTTCGCTTCGGCGAGCTGTCGGGATCGGTGAAATTCCATGTAGTCGGCGATCAGATCTTCTAGCTCGGTGAGGCTCGAGACCGATGAGAATTGCGTGCGCAGTAACTTGCCGCCGATCAGCCCGCGTGAGTAGGCCATCAGGCGCGAACGCATCGCCAACATGGTGTGGCGTTCGTCGCCGTAGCGTGAGGATTCCATCGCCAGCTTGCAGTGGCGGCGCACCAATTCCCAGCGCTGTTCGACGCTCGGTGGTTCGGCTTGTTGTCCTGTCTTGAGGTAGTGCTTTGCTTCGCGAAAGACCCACGGATTGCTCATCGCTGCGCGACCGATCATGACGCCGCTCACCGCCGTGCTCTTCATGCGGCGTTCGACGTCGGCGCCGCTGGAGATGTCACCATTGCCGATCACGGGGATGCTGACCGAGCGGGCGCATTTGTCGATCACGTCCCAGTTGGCTTCGCCGCGGTAGCCCTGCGAGCGTGTCCGGCCGTGGATCGAGATCGCCTGGATCCCGCTACCCTCGAGGATCTTGCAGACCTCGACCGCGTTGACCGATTGTTCGTCCCAGCCGATGCGGATCTTCGCGGTGACTGGGACGACGTGACCGATTCCCTTGACGATGTTCTCCGCGACGCTTGTCAGTGCGGGGCAATCTTTGAGCAACGCCGAGCCGCCGTTTTTGGCGACCACCTTGTTGACTGGGCAGCCGAAGTTGATGTCGATGAAGTCCGGCTGTTTCCAGTCGATGATCTTCTTCGACGCCTCCGCCATGCGGACGCCGTCGCCGCCGAAAATCTGAACGCCGACCGGTCGCTGGCCGTCGTTGAACTCGGTGTATTTCTTCGTGCGGTCGTCCTGCCGGATGATGCCCTCGGCCGAGACGAACTCGGTGACCATTACGTCGGCGCCGAGTTCTTTGCAGAGCGATCGAAAAACCACGTCGGTAACACCGGCCATCGGGGCCAGGTAGATCGGGAAGTTTCCATTTTCAAACCAGGGGAGCATGCTAGAATCGAGTTGCGCGCAAGTTAGGGAGAATCCCCTCAGTATCAACCGCGAATCGGACATGACATCGGAAGAAAGAGACCAGATGAGGGAGCGGATCATCGACCAGCTGGTGGAGACGAAATCGCGGATTGCTGACCTGGAGGAAATAACCAAGCCGATTGCGCCAGACCAGGCACTCGGGAGGTTGACCCGCCTTGACGGGATGCTCGACAAGAGCGTCAACGAGGCCGCGCTGGCAAGATTAAGAAACGACTTCGTGCAGTTGCAGAATGCGATGGTGAACGTGGCGAAACCCGATTTTGGACTCTGTAGGAATTGTGGCGAGCCAATTGCGATGGTGCGCATGGAGGCGATGCCGCAGAGCACGCTGTGCATCGCTTGCGCCAGTCCGGGCTGAGCCTGATGGCGTAGATTTTAGGTTAAAATGGGCGCAATCATGTAGCGTAGCCTTCAAAATACGTCAGAAACGGCCGTTCTGCCTGCGCATGGTCTGTGCTCGCGACGACATGCCAGACGCCCTTGGATTCCGGTCGCGCACTGGCCATCAGAAAATGGGATCGCTTCGGCGGACGCAGTCTGAAGGCCACGCTACTAGTTCGGCGCTACGCGTTTTTTCTTGGAGGTGTTTCGGCTTTCTTCGGGGCGCTCTACAACCATCAAACTTCCAGATGAGGGCGGGACGACCACGCTTTCATTACAATTATTTCGGCAAATTGTAATCGCCGTGCGTAGTTGGGGTGCTAGCCTCCGACTGTAATATTATGAGTAATCAAGAATTCGATTTAGACCAACTGCGCGAGAAGTTACCGTCGCTCAACCTAGGTGTCCTGAAATGGGGTACCATCCTGGGGATCGTTGTCGCGGGATTTGCGACGTCGATTTATTCCATCGCCGTCGACTCGCGCGGCGTGATCCTGCGTTTCGGTAAGATGCAGCCTGAACTCGTCAATTCTGGGCTGCATTTTAAACTGCCGTTCGGGATCGACCGGATCTATGAAGTCGCAACCGAGCGCCAACTGAAGCAGGAGTTTGGCTTCGGGACTCCGGGCGCATTGGATCAATCGCAGTATTCCAACAACCGCCAAGAGCAGGAGGCTGAGAAGTCAATGGTTTCCGGCGATTTGAACGCGGCGCAAGTCGACTGGGTCGTCCAGTACCGCATCACCAAGCCCGAGGACTTCCTATTCAAGGTTCGTAGTCCGAGGGATACGTTAAGGGACGCTTCCGAATCAATCCTCCGAGAGGTGGTTGGCGACCGGACGATCGATGAGGTGATCACCATCGGGCGTGAGGAGATTCAAATTACTGCGCGGGAGAAGCTCCAGGAGCTGCTCGACCTCTACGAGATGGGCATGACCGTGCAGCAGATTCAACTGAAGACTGTGAACCCTCCACGCGAGGTGAAACCGGCCTTCAACGAGGTGAACGAGGCGCAACAGGAGCAAGAGACTTCGGTAAACATCGCCAACGGCGAATACCAGAAGATCATCCCGCAGGCGCGTGGTGAGGCGGATCAGAAGATCAGTGAGGCCGAGGGATATGCTGTCCAGCGGGTCAACGAGGCGGAAGGGGATGCTTCGAGGTTCAACGCGGTCTACGAGGCATACATGAAAGCTCCAGAGGTCACCCGTCAGCGACTCTACCTCGAGACCATGAGCGAAGTGCTGCCTGCAATGGGCAGCAAGATGATCTTGGACAAGGACATGAAGCAGGTGATGCCATTCTTACAACTCAACCCAAAAGGGAAGTAACTACCGATGAAAATTTTACTCAGAGCTATTATTGCACTTTTCGCTGCCGCGGTGATCACCGTCCTCAGTGGGACGGCCTACACCGTGACGGAGAACGAGCAAGTCGTTGTCACGCAGTTCGGTCGCCCGGTGGGGAAGGCTGTCACCAAGGCGGGATTGCATTTCAAACTGCCGTTTATCCAGAAGGCAAACAGCTTCGACAAGCGTGCATTAGAGTGGGATGGACCCGCTATCGACATGCTGACGAAGGACAAGACTTTCATCGTGATCGACACCTTCGGCCGCTGGCAAATCACTGATGTGAAGCAGTTTTTCCTCCGATTGCGAGACGACCGCAGCGCGCAGTCACGCCTCGATGACATCCTCGGCAGCGCAACGCTGGCGACGGTCGCCAACCACGATCTGATCGAGGCGGTGCGAACTTCGAAAGATCGCGTCCCAGTGAGGGACGAGACCTTGGAAAAAGTCGGGAATGACCGGATCAAGAAAAGTGAGTTGAAAGCAGTGCGCAAGGGGCGCGTGAAGCTTGAGGAAGAAATCTTCGCAGCCGCGGAAATACCTTTGCGTGACTTCGGGATCAAGCTCCTAAACGTCCGCTTCAAGCGCATCAACTACCACCCGAGCGTGGTCAACGAGATCCACAACCGGATGATCTCCGAGCGCCAACAGATTGCTGCTGGCTTCCGTTCGACCGGTGCCGGTGAGGCGGCTCGGATCATGGGAACCAAGGAGCGCGAGCTAAAGACGATCAACTCTCAGGCATATCGTGAGGTTGAGGAGATCCGAGGCACGGCTGATGCGAAAGCGATCGCGATCTATGCGGAAGCCTACAATCAGAGCGAGGAGGCCGCGGAGTTCTACCAGTTCACCGAGACGCTCAAGGTCTACAAGGAATCGCTCGGCAAGGATTCGTCGGTGATTTTGTCGACTGATAGTGAATTGTTCAGATTCCTCGAAGGTTCGCAGCGGAGACCGAAAGCAGGTGCTCCGGTGGCCGCGGTTGAGGCGCAGAAGCAGGAGGCACCAAAGCCTAAGCCTCAGCCAGTTCAGGAGGCCGCGCAGGTCGAGAACGACGATCCATTTGGTTCATAGGCTCAATGCCACGTAGCGTGGGCTTTCGCCTACGTTCGTATCGACGTTCCGGTTCGCATATGGTCAGTGTTCTCGCCGGCACTTGCCAGCTGGTCAGCCTCGGTTCGCGCACAGTCCATGATTGAATGGAGGCGTGCTGGCTGCCGCAATTACACGTTCGCGCATTACGATTTGTGACGAAGCAACGTGAGTGGTGGTTCCAAGGCGCTTGGGGGTTCTCGCCCCGTTCCTCAAAAACTCGAGGCGAGACGCCTCAAGTCCCATGATCAGGAGCGCGAGCTGATTTCATTTTTCACAAAAAATGACGCGCGTTCGCATGAAGCCTAAGATCGGCCAACTTCTCGCGAATTCAGCTACCGTCGGCTACTTCAGTCTTTTCCTGCGGCTCGGGGAGGAAGGCACTGATGAAGATCAGGCTGGCGGCGATGCAGATGCAAGAGTCGGCGACGTTGAAGTTGGCGAAGTGTTTCCCCGCCCAGTGGAAGTCTAGGAAGTCGACGACCGATCCGCGGTAAATACGATCAGTTAGGTTGCCGAGAATCCCGGACATGAGCAGCGCTGCCGCGAATTTGGCCAGTCTTCCTGGAAACGCCCCGCGCCTCCACAGGACAGGGATCGCGATCAGTGCCGTCAGTGAGACCATGCCGAAAACCACGTTCGCCCAGGGGCTGCCGTTGGCCATCCCGAAAGCGACGCCCTCGTTGCGGATGTGCGTCAAATTGAAGAACGACGTCACCTCGATGCGTCCGAAATCCTGCTCGATGTATTTCACCACAAGCGCCTTGGTGATCTGGTCGAGCACGTAGAGCGGTAACGTAAGGTAGAGGATGTATTTCATCGTGTCGGCCGATCTATTCTGCCGGAAGGCCGTCGATGACGGTGGCGCAGCGCTCGCACAGTTCGCCATCTGCGCTGACCGTCGGTAGCTGGCGCCAGCAGCGGCCACACTTGCAGTGCTCGGTCGGTCTGACGGTGGCGGAGAGCGCAGTGCCGATCGTGGTGGTCAGTTCACTGACGAGGAAGAATTCGACCACGCTGTCCTCGTCACCGAGTAAGTCCAGCGGCGTCGGGCTGCCCTCGGCAACGCTCAGATTCACCGAGGCCGCCAGGTTGTTGCCGATCGATTTCTCTTTGCGCGCGGTCTCGACCCGTTGCTGGATCGCGGTACGGATCGCCAGCAGCTGTTCGACTTTGTCGGCTGCTTCGGTTCCGGCAAAGT
>JBLHKE010000402.1:0-7145 GCA_047619485.1 Verrucomicrobiales bacterium
ATCGCCCAGCTGGTCGCTGCGATCGAGATGAACTGGTGTTTGCCGTGCGGATCACCGTTGTCGAAGAATTTCTGCACCGGCTTCGAGCGTGTTTCGACCAACCATGATCCATCGGGTTTCTGGGATTTGAGGAGAAACTCCACCCCACGCCTGACCGCCGGATCACTGTCCGCCAGTCCCGTCTCGTCCAAAATAAACAGAGTCTGCCCAGTGGCGTAGGCGTCGGACTCCATGTCTGGCAATTGCGACCAGCCACCGTCGTCGTTCTGGTTCTCCAGAATCTTAGCACGCAAGCCTGCGACCTTGTCTGAGGCTGTGTCTTCGCCCAACTCCGCGAGTGCCCACAGCTTCGCATTCGAGTCTTCCTGCGATTTCTCTTTTGACTGTGCGAGCCACCTCGTCGCTTTCTCGACCGCCTTCGCGACGGCAGCCTTTCTGTCCTTTTGGGCAATCCGTCCCATGTAGTAGGCTGCGAGAAACGTCGTCATCGCATCCGATTCTTCAAGCGGGGGGCGGTGGCTCTGGAGTTGCCAGTGGCCGTCCTCATTCTGGCGCTTGAGGAGATAGTCCGTCAGGGCATCGCTCACCTGATCCGGCTTCCGTCCCGCGAGGTCGAGCGCCCACAATGAATAGGCGACCGTCATGCTACGGCCTCCGACTCCTTCACCCTTGGCAACTTTTTCCGTCCGCTCTTTGTAGAAGTCGTGAGTGAAAACCGCCTGCTCTTGCAAGAGATCGGAGTCGATCGTGGCGCCGTAAGTGCGTGCCTCGACCATCGCTAGCATCGGTAGACTCTGGTGATGGCACGAGAAACAGCTGCGGTTCTCCGGGTAGCTCGCGGCGGCTTTCTGAACCGTCTTGAGTCCTGCATCGATCGCCTTCCCTAAGCGGGCAGCCGCCTGGTCGTCGGCCCAGACAGCAAGGGGACTCGTCCATAAGACGGCGATGGTGGTAATCAGGAGTTTCATCGGTAGCAATCCAATAGCTTCCAGAACTGTGTGGGAATCAATCCATTTTCTTGCGCGGATTGATCCGCAACGATCGTGTGACGCGCGGAGGAACAGAACAAGTAAGATAGTGAATGACCTCGTAGGCATTTCTGAGTACGATGCTGACTGATGTCCCATTTTCCTGCGAGCTCTAACCGGCGGCAATTTTTGCTGCGATCTGGTGGTGGATTTGGCGCGCTGGCACTTTCGCAACTGATGGCCGGTGAGGGATTGCTCAACTCCGATCCGATGCGACCGCTTGATCCGCATTTTTCAGGCAAAGCGAAGCGGGTTATTTACCTGTTTATGCACGGCGGACCGAGCCACGTCGACCTGTGGGATCCGAAACCGGACCTGGTCAAATATTCGGGCAAGCCCTTGCCGGAGAGTTTCGGCTCGGTGATGACGCGGCGCAATGTTGCCAGAAACCCGCTGCTCGCGCCGGTCAAACCGTTCCGCAAACGCGGGCAGTCGGGCATCGAAATCAGTGATTTCCTCCCGCATATGGCCGAGCTGGCCGACGAGTTCTGTGTGCTACGCGGATGCCACGGCGACAGCGTCAACCACCCGCAGTCGGTCTACCAGATGAACACGGGGTCGATTCTCGCTGGCAAGCCGAGCCTCGGTAGCTGGGTCTCGTATGGGCTCGGTAGCGAGAATCAGAGCATGCCATCGTTCGTCGTCATGCCGGATCCAGCAGGTGGTTTGAAAGGTGGTCCGCCAGCTTGGGGAAGCGGTTTTCTACCAGCGAGTTATCAGGGTACAACGATGCGTCCGGGCGCGGCACCGATTCTAAACTTGAAACCGCAAGCTGGCGTTTCGACTGCGCAACAACGCTCGATCTTGGAACTCTCTGACAAGCTTAATGCCCGGCACCTTGCGGAGCGCGATTTCGATGACGAACTCGCCGCGCGCGTGCGCTCGTACGAGTTGGCGTTTCGCATGCAGGCAGCCGCGCCTGAGGTCGTCGACATCTCTGGCGAATCACGGGCGACTTTGCACGAGTATGGCATCGACCAGAAGCACACGCGCGAGTTCGGTACGCGCTGCTTGCTAGCGCGGCGGATGATCGAGAGCGGCGTGCGCTTCGTGCAACTCTACAGCGGGAATACCAACGGCTGGGACGCGCACGATGATGTCCTCAAAAACCACACGAAATACTGTGCGGCCACCGACCGGCCGGTCGCCGGGTTGCTGCGCGACCTGAAAGCACGCGGGTTGCTGGACGACACGCTGGTGATCTGGGGGGGCGAGTTCGGGCGCATGCCGATGAGCGAGAAAGGGCTCGGACGCGATCACAATCCCTGGGGTTACAGCGTCGTGCTCGCTGGCGCGGGGGTGAGAGGAGGCATGACCTACGGCGCAACCGACCCGATCGGGCTGCGTGCGGTGGAGGATACCGTCCACATCAATGATCTGCACGCGACGATTCTGCATCTGTTAGGCATGGATCACGAAAAACTCACCTTCCGCCATAACGGACGCGACGAGCGGCTCACCGACGTGGCTGGGAAAGTCATCACCCCGATCCTCGCGTGAAGATTTTCGCCATCAGCATCGCCGCTGCTTGCGCATTGCTTGCGCTGTCCGCGTTAGCAGAAGAGGAACCCGCGATCACGGTGGCTGATCGCGCGCACTGGTCTTTCACGCCGCCATTTCGCCCGGAGCCGCCTGATGTCGCGACAGAGAGCGCGATCGACCGGTTTGTGCTCGCACGACTCGGCCGCGCAGGACTTGATTTTTCTCCGCAGGCGGGGCGGCGCACGCTAATCCGGCGAGTCACCTTCGATCTCACTGGCCTGCCTCCGACTCCAGCGGAAGTCGATGGCTTTGTCACTGACGAATCTCCCAACGCTTACGGGGAACTTGTCGACCGGCTGTTGGCATCTACAGGCTACGGCGAACGCTGGGCGCAGCACTGGCTCGATCTGGCGCGCTTCGCCGAGAGCGATGGGTTCGAGCACGATAAAGTCCGGCCTGAAGCGTGGCGTTACCGCGACTGGGTGATCGGAGCCCTCAATGCGGACATGCCGTATGATCGTTTTGTCCAATTGCAGCTCGCTGCTGACGAGATCGCGCCAGAAGACGCGGCGGCGCAGGCGGCGACAGGTTTCCTGCTAGCCGGACCCGATATGCCGGATATCAATCTGGTCGACGAGCGCCGCCACAACTTCCTCAACGGCATGACGAGCACGGTGGGCGAGGCCTTGATGGGCTTGACCGTCGCTTGTGCGCAGTGTCACCATCACAAAACTGATCCGGTAAGCACTGACGATTTCTACCGCATGCGCGCGGTCTTTGCGAACGCCATCGTTGACGTGAAACGCGACAAGCCGTTTGGATCTCAAGTAAAAGAGAATGGCTCGCAGGCACCTGCGAGTTTCGTCATGAAGCGCGGCGACTTTCGCAGTCCCGGCGAGGTTGCCGAACCGGCGTTTTTGCGCGTGCTCAATCCCGGTGGTGCGCAGATTTCGCCGCCGGTTGAAGGCGCGGGTTCTTCGATGCGGCGGGCGGCCTTCGCACGCTGGCTCACGCGTGCCGAACACCCGCTGACCGCGCGCGTCATCGTCAACCGGCTGTGGCAGCATCACTTCGGAACCGGCCTTGTCCTGAGCGCTGGCGACTTCGGCCATACTGGCGCGGCACCGACCCATCCGCAGCTGTTGGACTGGCTCGCTACCGAACTTCCCGCCCAAGGGTGGAGCTTGAAAAAGATGCATCGGCTGATGCTGACCTCGCGCACCTACCGGCAGGCGAGTCGCGGCGCAGGCGAAGCGTGGAGCGCGACGCTGTCCAAAGATCCGTCCAATTCGCTGGTCTCGCGCATGCCGCGGCGGCGCATGGATGGCGAGACGATTCGCGATGCTTTCCTCTCGGTGTCTGGCCGGCTGAACCCAACTGGTGGTGGCGAGAGCATCCGCCCACCGCTGCCGAAAGAGGTGACGTCGACCCTGTTGAACAACCAGTGGAAGATCACGCCGGACAAAGAGGCGCACCGGCGGCGCAGCATCTACATTTTCGTCCGGCGCAATCTGCGCTACCCGATGTTCGATAATTTTGATCGGCCCGACAGCAACATGAGCTGCTCGCGCCGTAGTCAGTCGACCACTGCTCCGCAGTCGCTGATGCTGCTGAACTCCGAGTTTTCGCTCGCGACTGCGGAGTCGCTCGCGGCGCGAGTTTCGGGCGACGGTGCGAGTGAGTTGCAGCGGCTCGAGCGCATCTATGCCCTCATCTTCTCGCGCCCGCCAACTCCTGCTGAACGTAACCTAGGCTTGGAGTTTCTGCATTCGGGTGGGAGGCTCGATCTCTACTGCCTCGCACTTCTCAATACCAACGAGGCGATTTACATCGACTGACTTACATGCGTATCGCACTCTTAGTTACCCCATTCTCCGACCAGAATCTCCAACTCGCCGCTCAGATCGGGGCGACGGAGATCGTCTCGGTCTATCCAGGTTTGGAGCTTGCCGTTCTGTTAGCGATCCGTGATCGGGTGGAGTCATTCGGGATGCGGCTCGGTGTGATCGAGCGGCTGGTGCCGACCTTGCGCTTCGTCCACAACTCGGCGGGCCGCGACCAGCAGATCGAAGATTTCAAAATTCTGATCCGCAATATGGGTGAGGCTGGTGTGCCGGTGCTCTGCTATAGCTGGATGCCAGATGACGACTGGCAGCGGACGTCGATCGACGTGCTGGAGCGCGGGGGTGCAAGAGTGACGGCTCTCGACCTAGGGGAAAAGTCGTCGGTTCCGAATGATACGGGTTTCCGCGCAGAGATCCACGCGCCGACGAGTGCAGGGCAGCTCTGGGAAAATTTGGAGTACTTTCTCAACGAGGTCGTGCCGGTCGCGGAGCAGTGTGGGGTGAAACTCGCGATGCACCCGGATGATCCGCCGGTGGACGATCTCCACGGGCAAGCGCGCATCATGTCCACGCCGGAGGCGTTCGAGCGCCTGGTGAAGATCGTCGACTCGCCGTCGAACGGGATCTGCTGCTGCCAGGGGACTTTCGCCTCAGCGGCTGCTGAGTACGACATGCCAGCCCTCATCCGGCGGCTGGCACCGCACATCCATTTTGTGCACTTCCGCGACGTAGTCGGCTCGATGCCGAGTTTCCGTGAATCGTTTCACGACAATGGGAAGACGGACATGGTCGCGTGCATGCAGGCCTACTACGATGCTGGTATCGACTGTCCGATCCGCCCGGATCACGCGCCAACGATGGCGGGGGAGACCAACGAATTTCCGGGCTACCACATGCTCGGGCGTCTGTTTGCGGTCGGCTACATACGCGGCCTGATGCAATCGGCCGAGCGCAAACTCCTCTAACCAAATGAAGATGAAGCACTGCTTCTACGCACTCTTTCCATCGGCCATCTGTGATGGCTAAGGAATTGCTTTTTGGCCCCGAATGTCTAGGCGCCTGTTGGACGGGCAGGGGAGGAAGACTGCGACCCCCCGTTCACTGATCCGAGTTGGTCTGGAATCAGAGGCTTCTTAGGGGGAACGAAAAACAACTAATTAATATCTACTAGTCTTTTTCGCCATCACCTGTGTTGGATTCGGCTCAAATAGCCCGCTATGATCGCCTTATCCGCCTTGATGCTGGCCAAAAATTCTGCGCATCTTTGTATGACTTATTTCCTGACAACCCCTTAGCGCAGAACCGGCTGGCTGTGGGGCAATTATTCGGGTGATTCCGCCAAGCCTAATACGTCGAGAAACTTCTCGGTATCGTCGCCAATTGAGTCGACACGTTGGTTCAGCGTGGCTTCGGCTTTATCGAATCCAGATTTGCCGATAGTGGCGGCCTTTATAACGAGGCCACTGGTGTAGGTTTCCAAGTCTGCGGTCAGCTTGGCTTGGTATTCCTCTTCCATTTTTTCGAGCGAGCTTTTGGCGTCGTCTTGGATCTTGCGAAACTCTCCGGGCACAAAACGTGGGAGTTCGCCGAGGATCTCGCCAGTATTCTCGACATCCTCCATCTGTTCATCCACTAGACCGATGATGGCCCCGCCACCTCGTCCACCGAAACCGATGCTCTCTAGCCTGTCTTCGAGTTTTTTTGCTTCGCGCCGCATCTCTTTCACATACTTCGCGACCTCTTGATCACGCTCTTTTTCGTATTTCTCAACGTCAGGCCGGACACGCTCGACAAATTTTTCATCGATGTCACCGAGCCAGGATTCGAGATCGAAGTTGACGATTGCCGCCGCCTGTTTCGGCTTGCTCCACTCGACCAGCAGCCCCATCGCATCGCCATCGGCGCCGCTGCTCGCGACCCAGCCTGACGACGTGGTGTCCTCGCCGATGCGCAGGCAGACAGTCTTGATGTTCGCATCGTTGGCGTCAGGTTGGAACAACCAGGCAGAAGCGTTCCACGCCTCGCGCGTCAGCCATTGCCATGGCGCCATCGGTTTGAGCCGGTAGCCACCGATCCAGAGCATGCTCGGCGTGTCCGGTGATTTCACTTTGGAGAAGTTCGATAGAAGCCAGTCGCTCTCCATGTCTGAAGATGGCACCGCAAGGTAGCCACTGGCAGCCAGGGCAAGTTTGCGAGCAGACTCCCAAGATGACGAATTATTGATAGCATAAAAGTGCGATCCCGCTTCTGGGTAACTACGCGTCCCCACCGGGTAGGTGGCGGTATCGACGCCTACCGATTTGATGCTATCGGTCGCGCGTTGGAGTTCGGCACCCACGGTCGCTGGGTTCTCACCGTCATTACGCCATTGGATCGCGAACTGAAGTGATTGGCCAGTAGAGGCAGGGCTGAGTTGGCCGATGCTGGAGAGTGTCATCAAACGTTGATCGGCTGCGGCGGTGGTCGGATTGTCGATCGGGATCCAAGGCGAGCCGTCGAGCCACTGCCATCGTTCGCGCGCGGCGAGGCCGGCACCGATCCAAACGGGACTCTCGGGTTTGAAAGTATCTCGGAACCATAATCGATCGGAAGGCACCGAAAATACGGCGAGGTGGGCACCATGCTCTTCAGCAAAACGCCGCGCGTCCGCCCAGGTGAGTTCTCTATCAACGAGCAAGAGCTGAGACTCGCCACGAGCTTCTGTGCCGACAGGGAATTCATCCCTCTTCCCAGATGCTAGTTTGGCCTTCAGTTTTGCCAAAGATTCAAGTGGTGACTCCGGCTTCAAATC
>JBLHKE010000403.1:0-7125 GCA_047619485.1 Verrucomicrobiales bacterium
AGCTAGCCCACACCGGAACGGCGAACGATGAGACGATCGGGAACGCGAAGTATGTCGCGGATTTAAATGGCCGCACAACGCTGCCATCTTCCATCTCGGCGGTCTCGGCCAACTCGAAAATGCCCGATTTGCGGCGCCAGAGTTCCCACGACTCCTCGCCGGGGAAGCAGATGCTGGTATCTTTATCTTGCTGCTTGCTCATCGGTGGTTCAGTTCACTGGGACTTCCTCACGCAGGAGGATGACTGGTCGGGAGTTGCGGTTGCGAATGACGAGCACGATCTGTTTTTTGAATTCCCCGACGATGCCCGTGCTCTCGATGCGCACGGTGTTGCTGCTGCCGGAGAAGCGCTGCACAATTTCGGGGGTCGCCGGCGACTGGATCTGCGCGAGCGCGCCCTGCACATCTTGGATTGGCTCATCGTCCTCGGTGTCCTCGATGCCATCTGGTCCAGCGCGCTGCTGGATGAGGTCATCGACAAACTCAGGGTCGGCCTCTGCGGCGAGCGCAATGATCTCGGCGCTGGCCTCGTTCGGGTCGATCCCGCCCTCACTAAACACAGTGAAGTACTCACGCCAGTTGGGTTTGTAAGCAGCAACGATCTCCATCCCGCGCACCAGCGCCATCTCCTCGATGTCGTAGAACGGGCGCTGGAACGGGTAGTTGTCGAAACCCTGCTCCTCGTAGAAATCCTTCTCCGCGCCGCCGTCGAGGCTCGGGATCGTGCTGATTTCATCCTGGTCGGCCCAGTCGATCAGTGAACTCACGACGGACTGCGCGTCCGTCATCTCCATGCCCCACTCCTCGAACACACGTTCGAGAAATTCGCGATCCTGCCCGCTGATCATCCGGTTGATGTTCATCCACCCGCCCTCGCTGCGGATGCGGACACTAAATCCCTCTTCAAGCCCAAACTCGCTCTCCACCGACTGCCTGAGGATCGGGTCGAACTCTTTTACCGCCGGGTTGGCGCCGATCGCCACGCCCATCTCCGCGAGCTGCAGAGCGCGGAACGACATGCTCTGTTGGTACACCGAATCCATGTCCGCATCGACCACCCAAATGGTCGAGAAGACAACGAGCGATAAAATCGCCATGAACCAGAACACCGCAATCAATGCGGAGCCACTCTGGGCACGGCGAACCATCGGCCGGAATCCGGCTGTTCGCAGATTGGTAGTCATGTTTCCTGGTAGCGAGGAAATCTCCCATACAGCAAAGGCTGAGGGTGATTCCCTACGCGCGCTATGTTGATTGTTTGACATAGAAATTCAAGATAAATAAAACACCTAAGGCTTCGGTGGACGGACTTGCTGGGCGCCGCGCACCACAGATTCAGGATTCGCCACGACCGGGATCCAAAAGACCGCACGAATTGGCTCTGACAGACTGAAAAATTCGACATTTAATTCCACCAGCGACGGGCGGCGATTCTCCTCGTCCCACTCCTCGATCCATTCCTCTTCGGTCTGGTCAAAGAACTGCCAATACATGCTCTTGATGCCGGCGATCAGCACCAGGCTCTGGCCTTCGTCGTCACCGAGCCCGTCGTTGTCGTGCGCCTCGGACTCTTCCTCATTGAGGTAGCGGATGCGGATCTGGGTGCCGCCGAGCGGATCTTTCTCCGAGACGATCAGCACCTTTTCTGAGCCAGCAGCCACCCCACCCCAAGAGAATGCCAGCGGGTAATCTTTCATCACGATCTCGGTGTTGTAACCCGAGCTACCGACGCTGTTGGGGATCGCCATGGTAACTTTCCCGTTGCCCGGCATCGAACTGAAGTTGCGCCGCATGAGATCGAAGAAAGCTGCGACGTGCATCTCCTGCTGCCCCTTCTCGGTTACTTTGGCGCTGACCTGGAAACTCGCGTCGGCGATCTTGAAAATCCCGCCGATCAAAAATGTGAACAGCGCGAAGGCGATCGTCACCTCCAGCAAGGTGAAACCTGCCTGCGAGCGATCCGCAGCGCGTTGCTTAGCGGTTGGCTTGATAGAGTGGTTCATAGCGGAAGGTTTCAGCGACCCGTTCGACGATTTCGCCGTTGTATTCGTAGCTTGCGACGATGGCAATGCGCCACATGCCTTGTAAAATTTGCCCGTCCATGTTCTCCAATTCATCGAGCTCCTCTATGATGCGATCATACGATACCTGGATCCCGTCGCCATCGCCGGTCATGCCGAGGTACAACTCGCCCTCTTCGAACTGCGCCGCCTTGCTCGCCTCAGTCAGCAGCGTCTCGAGGTTGCGGATCATACGCACCTCCTCGCCGGAGCGGATCGCGCTCTTGACAATCATATTCAGAGCGCCCGTCAACCCGACCATCACTAGGCCGAACAGGGCAGTGGCCATCAACACCTCTAAGAGGGTGAAACCGGCCTTGCGTGGGATGTTTGTGATCGATTGCTTCATCTACTCTGGCTTGTTGTAAATTTCAAAACGCTCCCCCTCCATCTGCAGTTTCCCGGTGAGCGGGTTAAAATCCATCTCGATGAATCCCTTGTCGGTCTCGAAGCGGATCATCATCGGGTCGCTGATGCCGCTGGTGTAGAAGTTCCAGTCCTCGTTCTTCGGCACCCGCCACTCCTTGTCGTTGTAGCGCTTCACCAAGATCCGCATTCCCTCGATGAGGTCGAATCGTTCGACCACCCGCACCTGGGCAGTCTCTTGCTCCTCATCTTCGTCGCGGACTTTAAAATTGATACGTCGGCCATCATCCTTCTTTGGACCGAGCGCAGCTTCGACATCATCCTCGCGCATGTGGGTCTCGCGCAGCACGAAGTAGTCGGAATTCATGAAGATCGAATGCGGCCGCTGGGTGTTGCGAGCGAGCCCGATCGCCTTGCGTGCGAACACCTTCATCTTCACCGCCGGCTGCATGAGCTCCTTTTTCGGCCCTACCGCATTCAGCGAGACGATGGCTGCACCGATGATCAGCGTGATGATCACCAGCGTGATCACCATCTCGATCAAAGTGAAGCCACCTCGGCGCTGTCGGGCGCTGGCGGAAAGCTTCGGCTGTAGGAAGATGGTCATCAATCTGGGGACTCGTTCTGTCGCTGGGCGAATTCGATTTGGATTTGAAAAATAGTTCACAGTTGCCGCCAAGAGCTGCGGAGAAACACAACTCCCAGAGCGAGGGCAAGAGATTGGCTGAACCCGGGAGGAACCGGGCGACCGCGGCAGGTAGGGTTACTCCTCCCAGTTGCCGATGTCGTCCTCGGTGCCATCAACCATGTCCGGACCGAACGACCAGACGTCCGGCTCGTTCTGACCGTGCCTCGAAGGGAAGCTGTAACCGTATGGGTTCTGCCACGGGTCAACTTGCTCCGTCTTCATCGTCTGCTGCCAACTCTTCGGCTGGCGGCCGCTGGACGGCTTCTCTACGAGCGCCATGAGCCCCTGCTCACTGCTCGGGAAAGTGCCAGCGTTCATACGATAGAGGTTGAGCGCCGATTGGAAAGTCGAGAGGTCTTGCTGCACACGGTTCGTCTGGCCGGATTCGAAGACGCCAGTCAGCTTGAAGACTGCCGCCCCGAGGAGCAGCGCGATGATGGCGAGCACGAGGACAATTTCAATCAGTGTGAATGCGTTCTGCTTGCGGAGCCTTGTGGAGTGGAAGTTCGTTCTCATTGGTCGGTTTACGTTCGTTGGGTGGTTTGTTAGTTCTTAGCCTAATGTCAAAGAAATCGTTACGGTTCTGACAAGCTCTGTAGCGCATCCGTTCAAGATGCTAGGTGGATGTATCGTTAAAATTTTGTAATAAAGGGCTGTGTTTAAGGGGCTTTCCAACTAGCGGCCACCCTCCATGCCACCAATGGTATCGAAGATGACCGTGATCATCATGTAGGCCATTACCCCGACAATCAGCGCCATCGCGACGACGATCACCGGCTGGATGAGCGCGCTAAGCGCCTGGATCTTTTTCCCGAGTTCTTTGTCGTAGCGCTCCGCCGCCTTCTCGAGCGATGTCGCGATGTCTCCGGTCTGCTCCCCCACCCCAACCATGTCGATCAACAGCGGCGGGAAAAAACCAACACGCTTAAGCGAGCGCGAGAACGATCCCCCTTCACCGACGATCTCGATCACCTCAGCCATCTTCTTGCGTAGGAAAAGATTCTGAGTGGAGTTGCGCGACAACTCCAAGGCGCGCAGCAGCGGGAGTCCGTTGCCGACTAGGTTGGACATCGTCTCGAGCATCTGGACGTAGAATCGTGCGCTGAGGACTTTCCCTACGAACGGCATTCTCAACTTGAACTCGTCCCAGGCGGGACGGTTTTGCTCCGCTGAAATATAGGCGCGGAAGCCGAGGACCGCAGTCACGATGACCAGTAGGAATACCCACCAGTAGCTCTTTGCGAAACCCGAGAAATCGATCATCAACTGAGCGAGCAACGGCATTTCTGCCCCGGTCGAATCGAGCAGCAAGGTCAGCTTCGGGATAAGGTATAGGACGAACAACAGGCCGACGAGAATTCCGGCGGACGCGAGGAACGCCGGGTAGATCATCGCGAACAAGACCTTGCTCTGCAGCTCCTGCATCGTGACCAAGTAGTGCGCCTGGCGTTTGAGGATCGTACCGAGGGCACCGCTGATCTCACCAGCTTGGGAAAGGCTTCGGTAGAGTTCGCTGAAGCTCGGCGATCCCTTTTTCAACGCGGCCGAGAAGCTGCTGCCATCGCGCACCTCTTGGCGCAGGATGCGCGTCACGTCTTTGACGCCCGACAACTCTTCGCGCGACTCCATCACACGCAGGGCAGGTTCGAGTTGCAGACCGGCGTTGAGCAAGTCGCTAAGCTCTTCGGTGAATATCACCATCTGAGCGCGCTTGAGTTTGACCGGACCAGTCGGGAACGTGTCCACGACGATCGGCTTTCCTTGCGCGTCAAATTTTGCCGGGAGGTCTTTACCCTTGCCCTTCCCATTGGCCTTGCCCTTGACGGGCTCTGAGCTGGGATTTTTATCAGCCTTCAGCGCGATCGAAATTGGCTTCAACCCCTGCCGCCCCAAACGCATCATCGCCTCAGGGCGATCAGCTGCTTTGAGTTCACCGCTGGCGGTGGAGCCATCGGACTTGAGTGCGCTATATTGGAAAACTGCCATTTAACAAAAATTGGGTGCAATAGATAACCGACTCTGACAGCTCGAACAACCGAGCGTTCAGCTTTTCTGAAGGTGTTACAACAATGTAATTCCATTCGATCAAAAATGCACGATCTAGCACGCAACTCGAATGGCTCTTCGTTAGCGCATCAATATAATCAGTAAATCTTAGGGATCTTCCCATCCTCGACGTTCCCCCCTTCTATGCGCAGCCTTCACAGACTACGGAGAGCATGCCGAATACACAACCGAGGCAGACCAATCACTCAGCCGTTCGCATTTGGAACCGACTCACTCACCCAAACGTCACTCGAACCGGCCGGACTCCCCGAACGGACGCCCGGCAAGATACGCAGACGCATCCATCACTTTTTTCGACTGCGGCTGAACTCGCTTCAACAGCAAGGCATACTCGCAATCGCCCGTGGCGATCAAGATCCCCCGCTTGTCGGCCCGTAGAACCGCCCCAGGCGCCTCGGCATGCCGCTCGACTTTTTCAGTCTCAGTCGGTGGCAGAACTTTCACAACCTTCGGCTTCCCATCATCATTGCCGCCCTTCACCACGCCCGTCATCGTCCCAGGCCAGGGATCGTAGGCACGAATCATCCGTTCGATCTCCTCCGCAGGCTGCGACCAATCGATACGACCATCCTCGCGGCTCAGCTTGCCGACGTGCGTCGCCAGCGAATCGTCCTGCGGTTCACGTGGAGCCGTGCCCGCCTCAAGAGCAGAAATCGCCCTCCCGAGTGCGACCGGCCCGAGCTCCGCCAAGCGATCGTGAAGCGATCCACCCGTTTCATCGGTGGCAAGTTCAAGTGTTTCAGTCAGAAGCACATCTCCAGTATCCAACCCCTGTGCCATATGCATCACCGTAATACCGCTTTCATTGTCTCCAGAAAAAATAGCCGCCTGGATCGGAGCTGCGCCGCGATATTTTGGCAAGATCGACGCGTGCAGGTTCAGACAAGCCAACCGGGGAGCCTCCAAAACCGCCTTCGGCAAAATCTGCCCGTAAGCCATCACCACGATCAAATCGACCTTGAGCGCAGCGACCCGCTCAACTACTTCCGACTTCCGCAACCGTTCCGGCTGAAAAACTGGAATCCCCACCTCCTCAGCAAGCACCTTCGGGGCAGGCGCAGTCATCACTGAGCGCCTCCCCACTGGCTTATCAGGCTGAGTGAAAACAGCGAGCAGCTCATGCTTCGAGCCGACAAGCCAGCGCAAAGTAGGCATCCCGATTTCCCCAGTCCCCATGAATATAATCTTCAAGCTTCGACCCTATCCCCACAAGAACACCGGTCAACTGCCAATATTTAGACAGTCTTTATATTGACCAGTGAAGTGACTTGATCTAGACTGCGTAATGCCGACTCCTCGAAAGCATTTACTATCCCCCGCCAAGCACGGAACTCATTACCACTGCATCAGTCGAGTTGTTGACCGAAACTTCGTGTTTGGGGCTCGTGAGAAGGACGTGTTCCGCAAGGTCATGCGGCAGGTTGAAGCATTCTCAGGCGTGCAGGTGGTGACTTGGACGATCCTCTCGAATCACTTCCATGTGCTCTTGCACATCAGCCATCCGCCCGCCCAGCCACTGAGCGATGACGCCATCCTCGAACGCTGCCGGGAACTCTATTCCCGTGAGGCGATGCTGGCTGTTGAATGGGAATTCGCCGAAGCGCAGCGGCTTGGCCATCATCACCTAGAAGCCACGCGCTTGAAATACCTCAAGCGCATGTGGGATCTGAGCGAGTTCATGAAAACTCTAAAACAGAAATTCACGACCTGGTTCAATCGAGGCCACGCCCGTGAGGGCACACTTTGGGAGCGGCGTTTCAAAAGCGTTCTGGTCGAGGGAAGCTACCGGAGCCTGCTGAAGGTCGCCGCCTACATCGATCTCAACGCCGTTCGTGCTGGCATCACCGACGACCCGAAAGACTACCGCTGGTGCGGATACAGCGAGGCGGTCGCCGGAGTGAGTCTTGCCCAACAAGGGCTCGCGCAGGCACTAGAAGACCTCAA
>JBLHKE010000404.1:0-7116 GCA_047619485.1 Verrucomicrobiales bacterium
GGTAGACGCCGAACCCGACCACCGTCAGTAGCAGCAAAAGGAAACGCAGTTCCCCGCTTTGGTCGATCGTTTCCTGTGTCATGACGATCGGACCGTTGATCAGCGTGTAGAGAAACAGCGGAAAACCGAGAGCGAAACAGATATCGAACACGTTGCTCCCGAGCGCATTCGCGACCGCATCGTCGTAGTCGCCATCGCGCGCGTCGCGGATCGAAATGATGGTGTCAGGAACACTCGTCGCCATCGCAGCAAAAATCACCGCCACGAACATCGTCGGCATTCCGATCCCGACAAACTCGATCCCGAAAAGGCTGTATGAGGGATGCGCCGCGCTGCCGGTGCCGAGCCATTCACAGCCCTTGACGAGTAAAAAACAAGCGATCCCGATAGCCCCTGCCGACACCATCAAGAGCGGCCAGCCGTTCCACGATTCGTTCTTCATCTGCTCGCGGTGCCGATCTTTTACAACCAGTCCCTCAAGGTCCATCAGCGGGCCGAGCGACAGCCAGTAAAAGATAGTTCCAATCATCCCTCGCGGAGCCTCGATCTCCTCATCATCACGATTTCCACCGACGGAACCACCTCGCCCAGACTTCATGCTCCCGATCATGTACCAAAGGTAAAAACCGTAGAGAACCATCAGCACCAAGCCCTGCCACCACACCAGCTTGCTCCCCATCAGGATAATCACTAGAACGATCTGCACGCCGATCAGCGTCAGCCCGTCGCGCATGATGACTTTGAATCCAACGTTCACTGCAGTCACCCGTTTCCCGAACAACGTTGACCCAATTACAAACAGGATGCAGAGAGCGGGAATGATCATCCCGTTGAACAGCGCGCTACCAGCCGTCGTCCCAATCCCCACCGCGAACCCATCCTTGTCCGCGAGGACAAACAGGGCAATCAGGGTCGTGAACAACTCTGGGAGCGAACTCGAGATCGCGTTGATTGTGCCGCCGCGAACGCCCTCCGACAGGTGTCGGCCGACGTACTTCGAGGCCACCTCGAAACCGTCACAGGCACGCCAGATCAACAGGCAGCAGAATAGGATGACGAGGAACGGAATCAGAATACCCATGAAAGAGATCGCCCAGCTAAAACCACACGACCGCCCGTGTCACACAAAATTCGACGCCTGGACGACTCTTCAGGGGCGCACGGTTTGGAACGAGTAGTCCGCGCCCCCAAACTGTACCGCCAGCTCGACAATCGCTGCGCGAATCTCTGCCTGGATCAGCGCACTCCCATAGAATGGCCCGACACCAGCCCCGCCAAGGAAATGGGTCTCGATCAAAACCGGTTCCCCCCTGACCATGACAAACGACGGGTTGCCGCTGTCGCCCTTCACCAACGGCGCGTAGAACCCCTCCGGCAACGACCGTGGGAAGCGGAAACTGATCATCTCGGGCGGCATCGACCCGCACTCGTGCACGTGGACTTTACGCTTCCCGTCCGTCACCAGCGCAAGCGTCCCGAGCATGTCCGTGTGGAGTTTCTCCGACGGCTCCAGCAGCTTGTAGTGTTTCACCCCTACCGGCATCGCCTCGTTCAGGATCCCGACGGCGACGTCCCATTTTCCAGGCAACTTCACGAAGCCCATCAACACGCGCTGCACCTCCTGGCCACGCTTGTCATGAAAGATCACAGCGGATCCAGCCGGGCGGACATAGTGTTTTGCCATCACCACATGGCGCGGGGTGATCATCGTCAGCGTGCGTGGATTGTCCCAAGTCACTCCCGTGAAGTCAAACTGCCCCGTCCAGAACCTCGACCACGCAACCTCCCTCGTAATAGGGTCAACGTAACCATCGAACACCCAGTTCTTCCCGGCCTCGCGGGGCAACAGCGGCAATAGCTCCGCGTTCAGCCGCAAGGCCATCGGGCTCCCGCCTCCGGTGCCAGCGATGGGCGGAAACTCAGTCTGAGCGGCTCCAGGACCTCCACCACTAGAACCGGTGCTACCACACGAAGCCATTGCCACGACGACGAATAGCGCCAAGATTCCTTTTAGGAAGAGTGAACTCCAACTAGTCTGCATTGCGCGATCATCGTCAGCTTCCAACGAATCGCCAAGCAGAAAAGCAATTCCCCCGATGACCCCAGACGATCTCAGACGCCAAGATTGCATCCTGCTCGAGTGCCTCTCCGGCAGCCGCGCCTACGGTACCGACACGCCCGAGTCCGACACCGACATCCGTGGCATTTTTATCGCCAGCCCTGAACAATACTACGGCCTCGACCAGCCGCGGCAGATCAACGATGACACCAATGACACAACGTTCTACGAGATCGGCCGTTTCATCGAGCTCCTCATCACCAACAATCCAAACATCCTCGAGCTCATTTTCACCTCGGGCGATGCCATCCTGCACCGATCTCCCCTGCTCGCCCCGCTCGTGCCGGGAGACTACCTGTCGAAGCTGTGCGAGCAGACCTTCGCCGGCTACGCCGTTTCCCAGATCCGCAAGGCGCGTGGACTGAACAAAAAAATCGTCAACCCCGAGCCCCAACAACGCCGGCCGGCTCTCGATTTTTGCTACGTGATTGACGGGCAGAGATCGATCCCCCTCGACCAGTTCTTGAAAGAAAATCGCATCGACATCCGCCACTGCGCCCTTGTCAACATCTCCCACATGCGCGACGTGCACGCCCTGTTCCACGATCCGACGGGCGAGATCGGATACCGCGGCATTTTCAAGAACCAAGACGCCACCGAGGTTCGCTTTTCCAGCGTCCCAAAAGGTGCCCAGCCAATCGCCCACATCGCCTACAATCCGGATGCGTTCAAAAAACACTGCCGCCAGCACAAAGAATACTGGCAGTGGGTGGAGAACCGCAACGACGCCCGTTACAACACCAACGTCGAGCACGGCAAAAACTACGACTCGAAGAACCTGATGCACACCTTTCGCCTACTCGACATGGCCGAGGAGATCGCCCGCGAGAGAACCCTCACCGTGCGGCGCCCGAACATCGATTTCTTAATGACGATCCGCCGTGGCGAGTTCGAATACGACGACCTCATCGAAATGGCGGAGGAGAAGATCGAGAAGATCGCCGGGCTCTACCAGACCGCCGACCTGCCCGAAAAACCTGATCGCAATCAGGCCAATACCACCTTAGTTGAGATCCGCCACAAGGCTTACCAGTGAACCCGAACGACTGCACTGGACACCATCAATTCATCACCGTCACGCCCTCATGAAACACCTTGTCACCATCGCTCTCATCGTCGCATCCTCCCAAGTGGTAGAGGCCAAAACAGTGCACATTTCTCCCCAAGACAAGCAATGGTTCAACATCCTTAGCGGGCCATCCCTCGATCCAGGAGACGAGATAGTCCTCGCGGCCGGCACCTACTCCGATCCCCGCCGGGTTCAGATCAGCCAACGTGGAAGCGCAACGAAGCCGATCACCATCCGCGCAGCCGAGGGGGCCAAGGTCGTCATCAAACGCCCCGATGCCCGCCAGAACAGCCTCAACTTGGCCGGCTGCCAGCACTTGATCATCCGTGACCTCGAAATCACCGGTGGCGACGCCGCCATCCGCATCGGCAAGCGGGACGAACATCTCACCAAATTCATCACGCTCGAAAACCTGCACATCCATCATATCGGAGGCGTCGGGGTGACGGCCAATTACCCAGGCGAGATCTACCAATCGCTCATCTTCCGGCACAACCACATCCACCACACTGGCGGACACGGCGAAGCCTTCTACCTCGGCTCAAACAACCGACCTGACGGCTCGACCAGCGGCTACATCTTCAACTCGGTGATCGAGAACAACTACATCCACGACCTGAAAGGCGGCACCGTCAGCCAGGGCGACGGCATCGAACTCAAAGACGGCTGCTACGGCAATCTCATCCGTGACAACGTGATCCACGACACCAACTACCCCGGCATCATCGTCTACGACACCGATGGCAAAGCGCCCAACATCATCGAGCGCAACGCGATCTGGAACACCGGCGACCACGGCATCCAGGCGGCGGCGGACGCGATCATCCGAAACAACGTCATCTTCGACACGAAGGGCGACGGCATCCACTGTCGCAATCACCAGAGCGCCATCGTCGGCAACCTCAGCATCGTCCACAACACGATTTTCTCGAAGTCCACCATTCGCATCGTCGCACCCGAGAAATTCAGTGGCAGGCTCATCGTTGCCAACAATGCCCTTTCGACGGAACCGCGCATTCCGACAAACAAAGCCATCACCAACACTGGCAACGTCACCGGGATTAAGCAGCGCTTCCCGAACGTCACCTCTGAATGTGTCGGAGCCGCCAACCTCGCCCATCTAACCAAGTTCGACTTCAACGGCACTGCCCGCGATCAGGCGCGCGATGCTGGCGCCTACAAGTTCAACGCAGCAGGTAATCCGGGCGGGGAGATATCCGAGGGTTTCAAGAAGTTGAGCCGCCGGAACAAGCCCTAAGGGGTTGTCAGGAAATAAGTCATACAAAGATGCGCAGGAATTTTAGCCAGCACCAAGGCAGATTTCAGCGATTATAGCGGGCTATTTGAGTTGGAAGCTAACGCGGGTGATGACCAGAATAACCAGCAGATTGTAGGAGTTATTTACTGACAAGCCCTAATCGAGCTATTTTTTATCGGTATCCACTCGAAGCAAAGAGGCCCCGACCTTCAACGGATCGCTAGTCGGCAGGTCACAGAACGTCCCCTGGCACACAAAAACTTTCACCTTCCCCTCTTCAGCAGCGGGCTTGAGTTCCTTTCGTGCGAATTCCTCCACTGGCCCCTCCACGCCGAGCACGACCTTGGCCGGTTGGTAAGTGGCGTGCACCGTGCGCAACATCTTCTGCGTCACGTCCAATTTCACCTCCCCGACGAGGACAACGCGCTTCGGCTCGTTCACCACGAGGTCGACCGCTTTCAGCATGTAGGGCACCGCCTGCGGAATCTCGTGAACCTTACGCGCAAAGTGCTTCAGCGTTTTCTCCGCCGGTTCTGAAAACCTCTTCTCATCAGTGATCTTCGCGAGGCGCAGCAGGGCGTGCGCCGCCACCGAATTTCCGGACGGCTCCGCCCCATCGTAGTAATCCTTCATCTTCAGGATCAGATCATCCGTGCCGGTGCTCTGGTGGAAGCCACCCTTCTCATCGTAGAACGCTTCGATCATCCGCGTCGCCACCTTCATCGCAAACTCTAGGTGCGCCGGATCGAGCGTGACCTCGTAGAGATCGATCACCCCCTCGAGCATGAAGGCGTGTGTCTCGAGAATCTGCATGTTGTCCCGCTCACCGTCACGCCAGCGGTGATACAGACGACCTGCCTCAGCATCCCACAGCTTGTCTTGGATAAATTTCAGGTTCTTCTCGGCCGCCACCAGGTATGCGGGTTCGCCTAGCACCCGACCAGCACGCGCGATCGCCCCGAGCATCAAACCGTTCCACCCTGTTAGCACCTTGTCATCCAAACCCGGGCGGACACGTTTCTCGCGAAGCTTGAACAGTTTCTCCCGACCAGTCTCCAGTGCAGCCAACTCGGTTTCGCCCATCTCCGCACCAGCGATGAAGAACACGTTCTGATCCTTCAAGTGATCCGGGTCGCTATGGTCGACGAAATTCCCACCTTCAGTCACGCCGAAGTACTTCACCACCGCACCGAACTCCGCCTTGCTCAACAATCCCTCCAGCTCCGTCTTCGTCCAGCAGTAGAATTTCCCCTCTTTGCCCTCGGAATCGGCGTCCTCGGCCGAGAAGAAACCTCCCTCGGGATGAGTCATGTCGCGCAGCACATAGCGGAGCACGTCTCTTACAATGGAAGCATACTTTTCGTCCCCACTCACTAGGTAGGCATCGAGGTACAACTGCACCAGCTGCGCGTTGTCGTAGAGCATCTTCTCGAAGTGTGGCACCAGCCATTTCTCGTCAGTCGAATAGCGACAGAAACCACCGCCGAGGTGATCGTACATGCCGCCCTCCCACATCTTGTCGCAGGTGAGCAGCACCTGCTTGATCGCCTCCTCGTCGCCCAGGCGCTTACCCATGCGTAGCATGTAGCGTGGTTGGCTCGGTGATGGGAATTTTGGAGCACTCCCCCAGCCGCCCCATTTGGAGTCGAACCCGTCTTTAAATTTCCCTAGCGCATTCTTTAGCAACTCGTTGTCGAAATCGGGTGCGCCTGCTCCGGCAGCGGCCTCATCTGCCTCAGCGCGATCTTTTAGAAATTTGGTCAGCCCATCCGCAGACTTGTCGAGATCCGCCCGATCTTCCTTCCACGCCTTGGTGATGTTGCGCACCAAGGCATTGAACTGCGCTTTTGGAAAATAGGTTCCGCCGAAGAACGGCTTGCGCTCGGGGGTCAAGAAAGCGTTCAATGGCCAGCCACCACGCCCCTCACTGATCGCCTGTACCGCAGCCATGTAGATCTTGTCCACATCCGGTCGCTCCTCACGGTCGATCTTGATGTTGATAAAGTGCTCGTTCAGGTACTCCGCCGTTTTCTCGTCCTCGAAGGTCTCACGCTCCATCACGTGGCACCAGTGACAGGTCGAGTATCCGATGCTGATGAAGATCGGCTTGTCCTGCGCCTTCGCCGCGTTGAAAGCCTCATCCCCCCACGGATACCAATTGATCGGGTTGTGCGCGTGCTGCAGCAGGTAGGGCGATTTCTCCTTCGCCAGCCGGTTGGTGTGCTTGGGTTTTTCGTTATCTGATTTCACGGGATCGGCGTGGGAGGTGGCGCCAGCGAACATCGCTAGGGCGATCGCGAGGATCGGAACGCGGAAGGCATTGGGGATTCTGGGGACATTCATAGGAGCCAGCATGGTAGCGGCGGGAAGCTAGCAGTGCCAACAGAACTTGATGTGACGCAGCACGGAGTTGCACTCCGTGGGATGCCCCTGCGAGACGGGCAATACACTCCGGATCTAAGGGGTTGTCAGGAAATAAGTCATACAAAGATGCGCAGGAATTTTAGCCAGTACCAAGGCAGATTTCAGCGATTATAGCGGGTTATTTGAGTTGGAAGCTAACGCCGGTGATGGCCAAAATAACCAGCAGATTGTAGGAGTTATTTACTGACAAGCCCTAAGGGCACCTCCGAAAACCTCATGCGGGCTGGAGCTTGATAAAATCCCCGC
>JBLHKE010000405.1:0-7116 GCA_047619485.1 Verrucomicrobiales bacterium
CGAGCTGGGCACGGCGCGGGGGCTTTCGGCGGCCGCTGGGAAGAAGCCGTTCTACTTGGTGAAATACCACGCCAGTGGCATGCCGCTCCACCACGGGTTTGACCGTGGCAAGTGGGCTGGCGGCGAAACGGCACTGGAACGGGTGAATTTTTATCCGGGCACGAAACCACGCGGCGAGAACCGTGGGACGCTCTACGGAGGTATGATGAATCGCCTCCGCGCCGCGCTTGAGGCGCTGAAAAAAAAAGGGGCACACGCCGGTGGTGAAGGGTTTCGCATGGATGCAGGGGGAGGTGGACGCGCAGCAGGAGGTCGCGCACCGCTGGCGGTCGGCAGCGTTCTAGGCGAATCATCTTCAACGATTCTGGCACCGTCTGTTTCGGTGGTTTCCAAGGTGGCATCACTCCGACTTTGAAACCTACGCGAGCTTGCGCAGCACTGACTGGGCGTAGAGAATCGTGACGATGGTCATGGCGACATTGATCGCAACCATGCCATACCAGAAGTTGGCCAGGCTGACGTCTAACACTTGCACCAACACGTAGAAGACCGCCATCGGCAGGATGATCTTGCGGATGACTGACTCGACGAAACCATACATGGGTCGCTTCACTGCTTGGAGGAAACCGATGTGGATGAAGGTCATGACGTAGGCCCACTGGATCAGTGACATGATGCGGACGTAGCTGGTGCCCGCCTCGATGACTTCCTGATCGTCGGTGAAGAGCTTCACCAGCGGCACCGCCAGCGCAAACATCAGCAGGGAAGCTGTGGCGATCAGCACGAAACCGTATTTGACGCACAGCTTCACACACTCGCGTACGCGGTCGGTTTTGCCGGCGCCGTTGTTCTGTCCGACGATGGAGACGATGGCGGCGCTGATCCCGATCGCTGGCAACAGCGCGATCTGTTCGATGCGCGTGCCGACCCCGAAGGCGGCGACCGAGATTTTTCCATAGAAGCCGAGGTAATAGGTGGTGACGAAGAATCCGAGGGCGATCGACATCATGTTGAACGCGGTCGGGATACCCTGGTGGAGGATCTCGCGGTAGATTTTCAGGTTGGGGATGAGGTGGGCGATGGAGTCGAACTTTACGTGGCCGCGCCGCAGGACGGTGGTGAACAGGATGATCCCGCCGAGCGCCTGGATGGTGACTGTTGCCCACGCGATGCCGGCGACGCCGAGGGCTGGCATACCGAAGCCGCCGTAGAGGAACCATGGGTCGAGGACAAGGTTGAGGAAGAAGCCGGCGATGAGAACTTTGCCATAGGTTTTGCTATCCCCATTCGCCAGCAGGATCGAGTTGCTCATGCTGCAGAGCAGAAAAAAGACCGCCCCGATGAAGAGCGGGTGGATGTAGTCCGTCGCCAGGTGCAGGTAATCGCCGCTCGCACCGAGGATTTTAAATAGTGGCCGTGCGACCACCAGGCCGATGGCGGTGAGCGCGATGGCGCAGGCGAGCCCGAGGGAAAAGATCTGTCCGGACAGTGCGACCTCCTTGTCGGTGTCCTCGGCGCCGATGGCGTTGGCGATGAGGGCGGAGGCACCACGGGCGATGCCTTCGCTCACTGCGATGATGATGAAGAAGACTGGGAACGACAGCGCGAGAGCGCCGAGCGCGGAAGTCGAGATGCGACCGGCGTAGAACGAGTCCACGACGTTGAACATCGTGTTGAAGAAAAACCCGATGCTCATCGGCAGGGCGATGTTGCGAATGTGCGTGCTGAGTGGGCCAGAGGTGAGCGAGGCGGATTTCATGGTCTTGAGAGCGTCCGAGGATGGCGCTGGATCGCGCGAATACAAGCGGGCTGAGGCGCTGGAGGTTTGGTGCGAGGGTGACTTACGCGAATTGATCCGCGAGGCCGCTGCCATCCCGATGGCCAAGAACCAGAAGATTTCGGTGCAGGCCGCTTGACTGGTTCTTTAAGGCGTTTCCGGCCAAGAAACAAAGTTGATTTACAATGTAATTACCTGTTGCATGTTCTGTATATCCATTGTAAATCTGTTTTACAATCGAGAGAGAGTTCTCTCATCGTTCCCAAATGGAGGGGGGTGCGTGCCTTGCCCAGACCGCATCCCTCTCCCATTTCTCTTTTTTCCCGGTGCCAACTACCTTGACTCGGATGTATATTCAATGTAAACCATGAAGCCATCGGTCGTGTTCTTCGGTTTTTCCGATCCATTTTCCGGTTTTCTGCTCCTCTACCCAGATTCAGAAATTTAAACCCCCACCTGTTCTTTCCTGAACCCACGTCGTCCCTGTTAGAAAATCGAAAGCTATGAGCCCGAAACCTACCCTTACTCCTTCGGTCGAGGCGCGGAATTTTTCCACGACCCTCCAACCGGCGCATCGCCAGCAACGCGGCATCGCCATCATCACGGTGCTCTCGGTGCTACTGCTGATGACCGTGCTGATCTTGGCCTTCTTCAAGATGGCGCAATCAGAACTCGAAGACGCGAAGCTTTACTCGGACGGTGTGCGGACGACCCAGCTATCCGAGATCGTCACCAACATTGTCATCGGTCAGATCCGTGAGGCGACCTTCTGTGTCGGAGCCACTAAGCGCAACACTTGGGCATCACAGCCTGGCGCGATCCATCGCTTCGGCATCGAGACGAGAGGGAGTGGCAATGATTTCCGAAACATGTCTCGGGGGATCTACAAGCTCTACTCCAGTTCGTCGATGTTCGCTGCCTACAGCCCGACGAAGACGCTGGCGACGGATGTTCCAGGGGACTGGGATGAACGCCCCGCTCAATACGTCGACCTCAACACGCCTGTTTACAATTCTAGCTCGGATAAACTCTATTTCCCGATCATCGACCCGCGCGGCTACTCGAGGCGCGCCCGTGAGGGCAAGATCCAGAACGGCAACCTGGAGGGCTTCAGCTACTCCGAGGTCAACTCCAAGAACAGGAAGATCGCTGGTGTGGTCGAACCGGGTTCAGGTCTGGATTCCCAACGTCTGCCGATGCCGGTGGAATGGTTTTACATGTTGGCCGACGGGACCTTGGGCACGGTCGATGAGGAAGGAAAATGGGAGCCGAACCCATTGAGCAGCGGAGAGCCTAGCGAGAAAAACCCGATGGTTGCCCGCCTCGCTTTCTGGACTGATGACGAGTCCTCCAAGATTAACATCAATACGGCATCAGAAGGTGCCTTCTGGGATCTCCCTCGCGCGGACACGAAAGCCGAGCGCAGTTATGGCCAACACCAACCAGCGCGCAACGAAGTCTACCGCTACCCAGGCCACGTGGCCGGTGTGTCGCTGTCGACCATTCTCTTTCCAGGCACTGGTGCCTCTCCAGTGGGGGCAAAGCCGTTCCTTACCGAGTCGCAGTATGAGGACGTCTTAGGCCTCAGCCCGAAGGCGCGCTGGTACTCGTTTGGGTCGAGGATTGGCGATCAGAGAGCCGCCTCAGACCCGGGGACTTCTGATGGCGGAGTCAAAAGGTACCTGCCGGGATCCGAACGCCTCTACGCGACGGTCGACGAGATGCTTTATAAGGTGGGTAACCCTGGTGGGAATGAGCGCCAGTTGAACAACATCTTCGAGGACGACAGGCAGACGCGCAACTACTTCGAGTATGGTCGCCACAGCCTGACAGTGAATAGCAACGCACCAGAGATCACCGCGCACGGCACCCCGCGCGTCTGTCTGTGGCCAATGCGCTGGGTGGGCAGTAAGCCGACCGGGACGATCGTGGAAATCGCAGCGCAAACTTACTACGATCGCCTGATCAGCTTCGCTTCCACCATCGGCAACCGCCGCTACTTCTGGCAGCGAAGGACTGCAGGTAGCCGACATGGAGAGATCTACAACAATGCTGACGGAGTCAACATCGAGCTCCTCGACTACATGATCGATCTCGCCGGAACCAAAATCCCAGGCTACGGTGGTTCGTTCTTCGACAAGTATGGGGGAACACCTGGAGAAAGTGGCTACGAGGATGCCCGCGAGATCGTGGTTCAGATTTGGGACTACATGCGCAACACCAACTTGAATGATCCGCTCATCAAGAACAAGAGTGACCATTACAATCAGCTCGACAATAGTTACCCTCGCTCGGGTGCGTTGGCTGATCGGAGCTCGGGGGTGGAGATCGGGCGGGGTCAAATCGCCGGAAGTTGCCTGTGTGGTGGAACTGGCCCGCACCAATCTCGCTGGTGGAAGCGATACAGCCCATACAGCAAAGGGCACGGACGCAACTTCACCCTCACGGAAGTGGCGATGGTGTTCTACTGTCGCGCCCACGCCCAGGGCAACGGTATCCAAGGAGACCAATTAGCTGGGGAGGCACTCGAAGCTGGTCAAAAACTGATCGAAGTCGCGCTAGTGCTCGAAACCTTCTGTGTGGCCCACGGGTTCACCTCGATCCAGCCAAAGTCGCGCATTCGTGTGGCTGCCAGGAGTGCTGGAGGAGACGTTTCCTACAGTCCAGGCGACTACCCGGAATACAAGGTCATCGATCAAGAGGGAATCGAGTGGGATTTTCCACCACTGGCACGAGGGCTTGGGACGCCAGGAGTGATGGCTCGTTGGGATTCGCCTCAAAACTACGTCGGCAAGCGAGTCTGGGGAGGCCATGGCGGCGTCCGGCTCTTCTCTGCGGAACTCGAGAGATCGACCAACGCGAATCTGTTTTTGGATAAGGTCGCCACCCAGCGCTTCCCGATCGACAGCAATGGCAACTATTCTCCAGACAATTTGCTGGTCTACACAACCCGGTTCTACAAGGATCAGGATCAGGTCAAGCTGGAGATGAACGGCGATAAGCCGGCAGGGGCGATCATCATCAAAGACTCCCATCAATTCATGGAGTTTCAGGGGTCTCCGCAGCCGATGGCGTTGATCCTCTACGATGAGGGGCGCAACGGACCTTCCACCGTCAACAACCTGATCCAGGTCTTCCAGATCGCCTTTGATACTCCGACCGGCCGGCCGGTCAAGGTTCCGGTGCCATCGATCCCAGATGATGGTACCCCATCAACTTGGGAGAAGCGCATGAGGCTCGCTGGCGGTGACGTTAAAAAACTCATCAGTGAGAAGCATGATGTCACGCGATCGGTGATGGTGACCCATGGCGATTTCCGCCTCATCTCGGGCAAGCGTTCGACGAACAAGTTTGTCGCTAATGGTGACCCTGATTTTGCAGGACAAGAAGAAGGTATCTGGGGCGGGCACCCTGCGTATGACCTCGATTGGACCGGTGCGGTGGATGGCAAAGGTCGCGAAATCGGCCGACACGCCCATACGCTGACGGCAGCCGATGGCACCAAGTTGCCTGGTTTCCACTCAGATCGTGGTTACGCCATCGACAAGAATGGGGCTCCGATCGCGTATCCACCCAACCTAGCACCAGACTTCGCGGGAGACCCGAAAAGCCCTCGCTTCTTCCCTCGCTCCCAATCCCTCGGCACCGCCGACTACGAACTCTCGGTCGACCCTGGTGTCACTGGTGACTGGGACAACGGCATCGGGCCGCACATCGATGGCCCCTACATCAATCGCCCGGACGACGGCACGAGCCTCGCAGGCAGAGATGGTTCTCCGTCTGATGTCCCCTACTTCGACAACTTGGGCGAACTTGACTCGGTCGATCCGACCTTCTTCTCGCCGAACCGTGTGATTCCCGGCGCGGGGCAACTCGGATCGCTCCCCACGGGGATCCAGGCAGGTATCCCATGGCGGACCTTGCTGTTCCGCCCAGACGTCGAGCACTTCGGCGCGCGCAACTACCCGCGCCAGGGTGATCCGCCGGACCATGCGATGATGGACTTCTTCTGGATGCCGATCGTCGAGCCGTTCCCGATCAGTCAGCCGTTCGCGACGATGGGTAAGGTCAATATGAACTACCAGATCGCACCATTCGACTACATCAAGCGTGCCACTGCGATGCACGCGGTGATGAAGGATCAGCGGATGCTAGCGATCGAGAACAACTCGATGAGTAGTTACAAGGTGAAGGGGTCGGGCGGGGACTACCGCTTCCCGATTGATATCCCGGTGACGCTCCTGCAATTCGAAGACCGCTTCAACAAGGGTGAGATCTTCCGCTCGGCCTCTGAGATCTGTGAGATCTACATGGTGCCGCAGGGCGTCAGTGGTGCGCCATCCGGTCGTAACACGCTCGGTAGCCCAGTGCGCACCGGGATCGGCTCCAAGGGCTACGACTACCCGACGATGCGGGAGTTCTGGAAGGGTTTCGCCCTTACTGGAGACAACTCCAAAGAGCGCACCTACACGAACCTCTATCCGCGCCTGACAACCAAGTCGAACGTCTTCCAGGTTCACATGACGGTGCAGAGCTTGCAGAAGTCACGCGCCACCGAGCACGACATCTTCGATCCTGAACAGGACAAGATTGTGGGAACGTGGCGCGGTTCGTCAGTGATCGAGCGCAACATCGACCCAGACAAGATCAAGCCGAACGCTGGTGTGCCGGACTACGCCCAAGCTACCAGCGGACGTCTGCACCGCATTGAATCCATGGAGATGTTCTACACCTACCGCGTGCTGAACGTGAAGCAGTTCAATCCATAGATCTCAGACGGTTTCCCCGTAAACCCCCAAGTGAGAAGGGGCGCGTGTTGTTGAGGCCGCGCCCCTTTTCTTGTACTGTCCAAACTCTGGCGAGTTCGACTACTCACGGCTTCCCTCGTCTAAGTTTGCTGATGGCGCGGAGAACAGCAGTGTCAGAATTAGCAGCCCAAGAAAGATCCAGCAGGTGGTTTGGAAACCGAAGTTGCTGGCGAGAAATCCGGTTGCCGGGTAGGTCAGTCCCCAGCCAACGTGGCTGAGAGAGAAGTGTGCGGAGTAGAGGTGAGAGCGTTCTTCCTCGTCACTGTTCGCCGCCAGTAGACGGTTCGATAGGTTGTTGTAGATGCCTTGTCCCGCGCCCGAAATGATCCAGGCGACCGCGAGCCAGAGGATGCCTGGCAGGGTGGCGGCGATGATCAGGCTGGCGGCAAGCGCCGGGAAAGTGCCGCGTTCGAGCACCTTCTGGAGCCTTTCCGGCAGGTAGGCGTAGGCGGTGACCCCGAGCATCGACCCTACCCCGAGCGCCACCATCGCCCAGGCATACATCGAGTCATCGAGCCCGAGCTCCACGGT
>JBLHKE010000406.1:0-7088 GCA_047619485.1 Verrucomicrobiales bacterium
AGATCGCCTCAAGATTCCGGAGGACGCGCGCCTGTTCCGTGCGAAAAAGAAGAAGATAAGGCAGTAGTGGAAGTGAATTGTGGCGGAGCTTTTCGACGGCTGGTAATTCTCGACCAAAAAGGGGTTGGTTTTCAGTTCGATGCGGATTAGAAATATTCCCCCCGGAACGCTAGGCCTTAAGGCTTGCGTGAAGGTTCATTTTTTCGAATGATACTTTAGACGATGAAGATTGCGATTTTTGGTGACATCCACGCGAACTTGGAAGGCCTTGAGGCCGTGCTCCAGGACGCGGCTGATCGTGATTGCACCCATTTCGTCTGCATCGGCGACATCGTCGGCTACAACGCGAACCCGCACGAGTGTCTCGACATTGTGCGCCAGCTCGACTGCCCGGTGGTGAAGGGCAACCACGATGAGGAGGCGTCGCTCGACACGGATCTCGTCGGGCTCAACCCGCTGGCCGAGCGCTCGATGAGGTGGACGCGCGACAACCTCAGCGATGAGGACAAGCAGTACCTCTCCGAGCTGCGCATGGTGCGGCAGGTGCGCGACTTCACCATCGTGCACGCAACGCTCGACTCTCCGTCCACCTGGGGATACGTGACCAACAAGTTCGATGCGATGGCGAGCTTCGGCTACCAGTACACCCCTGTGTGTTTTTTCGGCCACACCCACACGCCGAAATTCTACGTCAAGACGACGACCGTCAACGTCGAGCGCGGCACGTCGATCGAGATCGAGAACGGCAAGAAGTACTTCATCAACATCGGCAGCGCCGGTCAGCCGCGTGATGGTGACTGGCGCGTAGCCTATGCCATCTATGATCTCGTTGCGAGGCGTGTGACGATCCGCCGCCTCGAGTACGACCTGCCGAAGACGCAGAAGAAGATCCTCGACGCCGGCCTGCCGCCGATGCTCGCTGAGCGCCTTGAGCTCGGGAAGTAAGGCATGCTCAGAGTGATGCAGGACAGGGCGCTGACTCCGGACTCGCTCGATCTTGCCGCGATGCGCTCGCTGCTAGTAGTGAAACCCAGTTCGCTGGGGGATGTGGTGCACACGCTGCCTGCGGTGGCGTTGATCAAGCGAGCCTACCCGCAGCTGTCGATCCGCTGGGTGGTGCGCTCCGAGTTTATGCCTCTGTTAGATGGCAACCCGGATCTGGACGGGACGATCGAATTTCCGCGCGCTCAGATGCGCGGGCTGGGCGGGGTTTTCAAACTGTTTCGCTGGGCAAAATCAGCGCTGCGCGAGCCGGCGGTGCCCGACTTGGTGATCGATTTTCAAGGCTTGGCGCGCAGCGGCGTGATGGCGTGGTGCAGTGGTGCACGTGAGGTGATCGGGCTGTCTGATTCGCGCGAGGGGGCTGGACTTTTTCACAAGTGGGTGGTGGAAGTGGATGCGCACGGGCATGCGGTGGATCGCTACCTCGAGGTGCCGCGCGCGCTAGGAATTGATTGTTCGGGTGCGGACGAGCTTTTTCGCCTTCAGGGTGGGGCGCTACCCGCCGGGGTCGAGTTCCCTGAACAGCCATTCGTGATGCTGCACCCGTTTTCGCGCGGGGAGGGGAAGTCGCTGTCGGTCGGGCAGGTGAAGACCTTGTGCGAGGCGCTCGCGCCCTTGCCGGTGATACTGGTCGGTCGTGCTGAAGAGGAACTCGGACCGCTGCGTGATGGCGTGATCGATCTGCTCAACCGCACCTCCCTAGCAGAGCTGGTAGCGGTGACGCGGCGGGCGGACTTCGTAATCAGCGTCGATAGTGGCCCGATGCACATCGCGGCGGCACTCAGTGACCGGCTGGTGTCGCTCCACACCTGGAGTGAGCCGCGCATGGTCGGTCCGTATGCGGCTGGCGCGTGGGTGTGGAAGGGCGGGCGGCTGCAGAAGATGGGGGAGTATTTGCCAAATGACGAGGATCCTGGCCTGAGCCGAGAGGCGCTGCAGGAGATCGCTGGTCTCGCGCGGCAGATGGTGAAATATTAGAAACTAGCTCGACTGCTCAAGGAGACTACAAGTGATCGCGAAGGAGGTTGAGGGAGCATCGACTATCGGTATAGAGTGCCCTCACATGCTTCGCCCGTTCGCCATAGCCCTATTCGTTGTCTCCGATGAGTGAGATTGAACTACCTTCAGAAACCGGTTCGGCAGGGGAGGGGATCGCTCCGCGCTCGCGTGTGATCGCGCAGCTCATGGACAATGCGCTGCCCGTTCCAGGCACCAACTTCCGCGTCGGCATCGATCCCTTGCTTGGTCTCATCCCCGTCATCGGCGACATCATCAGCGCCGGTTTCGGTTTCACCATCCTCTACGATGCCGCGCGCTGCAGAGTGAGTCGCTGGACGCAATTGAGGATCGCTCTCAACGTCCTAGCCAACGCCATTTTCGGCGCGATCCCGGTGTTCGGCGACCTGTTTTCGCTCAGTTTCAAATCCAACGTGCGCAACTACAACCTGCTGCTGACCGACCTGGCCGAGGACGGCATGAAATTCACTGTGGAGGAGTTGGAGGAGCCCGGTTTCCCGTGGTTTGCGGTTGGCTTGATCGGGCTGGTTTTGCTGGTGATCCTGCTAGCCGGCGCGGGCCTAGTGTATCTGTTAGAAAAACTCTTCTAAGCAAGAATATCGCGCACGACATTGGCTTTCTCGACGCCGGTGAGCTTGAAATCTAAGCCTTGGAATCGGTAGGTGAATCTCTCGTGGTCGATCCCGAGTTGGTTCATCACGGTCGCGTGCAGATCGCGCACGTGCACCGGGTTCTCGGCGACGTTGTAGCTGAAATCATCGGTCGCGCCGTAGCTGAATCCTGGTTTGATGCCGGCGCCCGCCATCCAGATAGTGAAGCAGCGCGGGTGGTGGTCGCGGCCGCCCTCCGGGCTGTCCCACTTGCCCTGACCAGCGACGCCGCGGCCGAACTCGCCGCCCCAGATGACCAGGGTGTCCTCGAGCATGCCACGTTGTTTGAGATCCTTGATGAGTGCGGCGCTCGGCTGGTCGGTGTCGCGGCAGCGCGCGGTGCACCAGCTTTTCAGGCGCGAGTGGTGATCCCAATCTGGGTGAAACAACTGGATGAAGCGCACCCCGCGTTCGGCCAGCCGTCGAGCGAGGATACAGTTGGCCGCGTAGCTACCCGGTCGCCGCGAGTCAGATCCGTAGAGGTCGAACACCGATTCTGGCTCGTCGCTGATGTCGGTCAGTTCCGGTACGCTGGCCTGCATGCGGAATGCCATCTCATACTGCCGGATGCGCGTCGCGATCTCCGGGTCACCGGTCTGCTCGAAGCGCATCTGGTTGAGTTCGCCGAGCCCGTCGAGCATCTCGCGCCGCAGGTGGCGCGGCAGTCCGTCGGGGTCTTTGAGGTAAAGCACTGGCTCTTTGGCGTTGCGCAGTTTCACCCCCTGGAAGACCGATGGCAGGAAACCGCTGCCCCAGTAGTTATCGTAGAGAGGCTGGTCGCTGCCGCGCTTCATCTTCGAGATCAGCACGAGGTAGTCTGGTAGGTCGCGGCTCTCGCTGCCGAGCCCGTAGCTCACCCAGCTGCCGATGCTCGGCCTGCCGGTGAGGTGGTGGCCGGTGAGGAACTTGGTCATCGCCGGGGCGTGGTTGATTTGGTCGGTGATCATCGATTTCACGAAGCACAGCTCATCGGCGACCGAGCCGATGTGTGGCAGCCACTCGCCGATGCTTGCACCCGATTCCCCGTAGCGCGAGAAACTGGCGTGCGAGGGCATGACCAGCTGCGGCTTTCCCTTCGACATGCCGGTGAGCCGCTGCCCGTTGCGCACCGAGTCCGGGAGCTTCTGGCCAGCCATTTTGGCGAGGCCCGGCTTGTGGTCGAACAGCTCGATCTGTGACGGTCCACCGGACTGCGTCAGGAAGATCACGCGCTTCGCCTTGGGTGCGATATCGATCGGCACATTGGCGAGGAGCGAGTCGAGTGCCATGGCACCGAGCGAGAGCCCGGTGCCCTGGCCGAGGAAGTAGCGTCGGGTGGAAGAAGTCATCGTGTTTATGGTGTGTTGTAAGGAACGTAATGCGGGCACTCCTGCCCGCTACGTTCTGATAGAATGGGTCTGCAAGACATGTGGGGTTTCAAGGCAGTAGGTGTTCTCAGGTACCTCGGCCTTGCCCGAACTCTCTGATCTGCGATTCCGATAGAGAAGATGGATTGTTTTGTTCCACGCAATGCGCTGCTCGCTCTGCTCACTCATGTGTCAGCGTCTCATCTAGGTTCAAGATCAAATTCGCGACCAATGTCATCGCCGCCTTCTCAGCGTCCCCTCCAGCGGAGAAGGCCGCCGCCGCCTCAGCGTTCGTCTTGTAGAACTCCAGTGCCTTCTGCCGCTGCCGCTCACACACGGCGAGCTCCTTGGCGGTTGCCTCGCGGCTCAGCACCCGCCGGTAGATCTCATTTACCCCAAAGCCGGCCAGGGCGCGCGCCGCCTCCAAGGCGGTGCGGTCGTTCAGCAAGGTCAGCGCCTGCAATGGGGTGTTGGTCAATCGTGGTGTCACCTCGCAGGTGCGGCGCATGGCGTTATCGAACAGGAAGGTCGGTGCGCTGCTACGGCGCCAGAAGCTGTATAAGGTCCGCCGGTAGGCGGCTGGTCCGAGCGATGGTTTGTAGGTAAAGCGACCCATGAACTGGTCATTCCAGACGCCCGGTGGCTGGTAGGGGAATATCGGTGGGCCGCCGTAGGCCGGGTTCAGCAGGCCGCTGCTCGCCAGCAGGGAGTCGCGCAACATCCACGCCGGCAAGCGGTAGCGCGCACCCCGGGCGAGCAGGCGGTTCTGCGGGTCGAACTCTAACAAATCGGCAGACACCACTCCGCTCTGCCGGTAGGTCTCGCTCGTCACGATTCGTTTCACCAGGTGTTTCACGTCCCAGCCCTTTTCGACAAATTCCACCGCTAGCCAATCGAGCAGTTCCGGGTGGGTCGGGACTTCGCCCTGTAAGCCAAAATCGTTCGGCGTGCGCACCAGGCCAGCTCCGAAGAACAGCTGCCAAATCTGGTTGGTGATCACCCGGGCGGTGAGCGGGTTCTCCGCGGAAGCGATCCATCTCGCGAGCCCGAGCCGGTCGTTCACCCTCGGGCTCTCCATCACCGCTGGCAGCACGGCGGGATTCACCTCCTCGCCATGCGCATCCCAGACCCCCCGCACTAGCACGTGGGTTTTGCGTTTTTCCTCACGCTCCCCGAGCACCATCACCTTGAGCTTGGAGGTCGCGCGATTGATCTCTCCGAGCTGCCGGCGCACCTCGGCGTCACGTGCTGCCAGCGCGCGATAATCTGCGTCGTCCTCGAGGAACTGTGAGAGCAATTGCTTGCGTAGCTCACCCTGTGGTTCCTCACCAGCCGCGAGCCGTTCCATCGGCATTTTGCCTAGCGATCTCACCGCCTCGCCGCGCTGGTCAGTCAATGCCAGCCGGAATTTCCCAATCAGTGCACCCTTCTCCAGCGAGCGGTGCATCAGCACGATCTTCAAGGTTTCGCCGTCCCGTAAGACGAGCGGCTCCTCCAGCTCGAACACGGCGCGGTGGGTTTTGTCCGCTGGCTTCTGGCGGGTCGTCCAGCCGGTTCTAGGGTCGTCATCCAGCGTGCCTTTGATATCGCCATACTTGCTGTCGCGTCCCGTCCCTTTCACATCTGCCGCCGCTCTGGCCAGCGCGATGTCGCGCACTTGGGTGTCGCCCTCCCTCACTACCTGTAGTTTGACGTTTGTTAGGATGAACTCCCCGTCGTCCGCGTGCGATAGCTTCCCTTCCGTCAAACCCGGGTCCGGAAAAACTTCGAGTTGCATCCCTGCGATGCGCTTGAGGTTAGTCCGCTGGACTGAAATGGCGTAATCGTCCTGGTCCGGAACCCCTTTTTGCAGGAGGATCATGCCGTCACCGGCGTGCTTGAGCGTCGCTCCCTCCTTGGTCGAGAGCGCGGCAGGCTCGATGGTTTTCCAAGGTTCGAAGCCAGCTCTCGACCGCGCCTGCTGTTGCGGTAGCCATTTCTCAAATGCCGGGAAACGTGACTCGCGCAGCGCCTTGAACTCTGCCGCCGATTCCTTCATCAGCACGTTCGCCTCCTTGGCGGCACGGTCGGCGTACGGCGAGCGATACTCGAGGTAGGGGCGTGCGGCGCTGCCGGCCTGGCCAGTCTCTTTGATGTTGTCGAAAAACGCGCTCAGGCTGTAGTAGTCGGCCTGCGTGATAGGGTCAAATTTGTGATCGTGACACTGCGTACAACCGAGGGTCAGCCCGAGGAACAGCGTGCCCGTCGTGTTGGTGCGATCGAGCACGTAGTCGACGCGCGATTCCTCCGGGTCGCGCCCGCCCTCGCCGTTGGTCATGTGATTGCGGTGAAAGCAGGTCGCGAGGATCTGTTCGGGTGTGGCGTCGGGCAATAGGTCACCGGCGAACTGTTCGAGGGTGAACTGATCGAAGCGCAGATTCTTGTTGAACGCGTCTGCCACCCAATCGCGCCACGGCCAGTTGGTGCGCGTCGCATCCTGTTGGAAGCCATCGGTGTCACTGTAACGGGCCCCATCGAGCCACCACATCGCCATGCGCTCGCCGAAGTGTTTCGAGGCGAGTAGATCGTCGACCAAGGCATCCAGATCCGCATCGATCTTCTCTACGTCCAACGGCAGCCCGAGCAGGTCGAAGGATAATCGCCGCCGCAGGATGTGGTCGGCGGCGCGCGGTGCCATCTCCATGCCCTCAGCCTTTAATTTTTTCGATACGAAGTGATCGATCGGGTGAATGTCGGCTGGCACCGCGTGCTTCACGGGAGCGACAAAGGACCAGTGGTCGCCCCACACCGCGCCCTCTCTGATCCACTGTTTCAGGATGTCGACCTGCTTCGCTGTGAGCGGTTTTTTGTGTGAATCCTCCGGCGGCATCAGCTCGTCCGGATCGGTCGAGATGATGCGTGCGATCAGTTCGCTCTGCTCCGGTTTGCCTGGCACGATCGCTTCCGCCGTCGCCCCCTCGCGCGTGTCGAGGCGTAGCTTGGCCTTACGGCTAGCGGCGTCGAAGCCGTGGCAGGCAAAGCAGTTGTCCGACAGAATCGGTCGGACGTCTCGATTGAAATCTACCTCCGCTGC
>JBLHKE010000407.1:0-7088 GCA_047619485.1 Verrucomicrobiales bacterium
ACATCACGGATTACCGCAGTGACAATTACAAGGCAGGTGCGAAAAGCGAGAGCGGTAAGTCAGAGAGTGGTAAGTCGGACAGCGGTAAGTCAGAGAGCGGTAAGTCGGACAGCGGTAAGTCGGACAGCAAAAAGACTGGCTCGAGCGGCACTAAGCCCTCTGGTTCAGGTAGCTCGGGTAGCTCGGGTAGCTCGGGTAGCTCGGGTAGCTCGGGTAGCTCGGGTAGCTCGGGTAAAAAATCCGGCGACAGCTAGTGCTTACTAGCTGGGCTGCGATTTTTTAAATGGGACTATTTGGATCGCATTGGCGAACGCTTGCTGGTAAGCTCAAGTCTTTCAACCGATGTCCCCGATCTCCATCTCCCCGATCGCTAGACTGACGCTTGTGGCCGCAGTGCTCCTCGCGTCCGCTTGTTTTGTGTCCGGCCAGGAGCGGGTGCCTTTTTTCGACGAGGACACGAAGCTGCCGAAAACCACCCGGAGCCCGGACGGAAATTTCGTCGTACATGGCTCAGACGCACACACGCGTGGGGTCTACTCAGAATTTGCGGTGAAATCTTTCAGTGATTTTCGCACCCTGACGAACGCCCGGGGTAGGTTGAAAGATCCGGTGGTGATCACCTTGATCCCGGTTCCGGGTAATCGCTACGCCGGTCACCCTGTGCAACTGCGCCCGGTGATCAGCCCACAATACAGCCCCAACTTGCACATCAGGTTGTGCGAATCGCTACGCATGGCTCAAGTGCGCGAATACCTCGTGTGGCATTTCCTCATGGATGATGCCCTCAGACGTAGTTCCAACCCCGGAGAGATCGTTGAGAAGCGCGGCAAGAACATGATCCCGAGCTGGCTCTGGGCCGGGGTCTCGGAAGCGATCGAATTTCAGCAGACAGGCGAGCCGAGTGAACTGTTCTCGGCGGTGTTCGAGTCTGGGCAACTGATGAGCGTGGCGGAAATCTTGCGGACTGATCCTTCGCGACTGACATCGTTGTCACGGGCGATCTACCGGGCTTCCGCTGGCGGTCTTGTCCTAACATTGATGCAACAGAAGAACGGTGCGGCGCAAATGCGCCGTTACGTCGATGATTTGGCCGGGGCACTGCCTGATCAGGAGGCGATGCTCCAGAAACACTTCCCGGGCATCGACGATTCGAACAATAGCTTAGAGAAGTGGTGGGCACTGAAGGTCGCAGAACTGGCGAAGCCCACGTCGCTCGATATCTTCTCGATCAAGGAGACTGAGGATCGGCTGCAGCGGGCGCTGGTGGTCGCGGTGATGGAGAACCAGCGCAGTGGCGGGACTCCAGCAGAAGAGGAGGCTGGACGTCGTCCTCTCATGCGGATTTTCAAGAAACGCGACCGCACGGTGCCAGACACGGATGAGGTGGTCGGCGTCGCCCCGCCCGTCATCGAGCAGCGGGTAACGTATGATTTGAGCGACTACAAGAGTTTTGCGGGACGCGCCGATCTGGCCGAGATCCTCCACCAGAACGAGCTCTGGCTCATGCAGTTGAGCTACCGCTCGTTCCCATTGCATCGTCCACTGATCAAAGAGTATCTACAGATCATCGTCGACCTCGGAAAAGGCGATACCAAGCGCCTCGACGAGCGTTTCGACCGACTAGCCACCACCCGGCAGGGATTGTTGCGCTCAGGTCAGATGGCCGAGGATGTGATGAATCTCTACGACGCGACCGAAGCAGATCATTCGTCGGGGGAGTTCGAGGAGTATTTCAAGCTATTCGACCACTTGCGGAGAGCGAAACCCGAGCGGAATGACGAGATCTCAAAGTACCTCGACCGCATCCAGGCGGAGGCTGAATAGGACGTTTTGGAATGAAACATTTGACCTTGCACGAGAGGTTGCTCATTGTCGCAGTCGTCGCCCTCGTTCTCGTCGGGTCGATCGTGCGCCTGTGTCGGGCATTACGCGATCAACCGGATCCGCCCAAGGGGATCGCAATTGAACATGCCGCAGGAACACGAACAGATTAGCTTTGAGGAGTACGTCCGATTGGCGTGCGAGACCGACCGACGGTTCCACCCGGACGCCTACCTCTTCATGCGCGACGCGCTGGACACCACGGTCCGCGAGATGCGCAAAGCACTCGATACCGAAGACCGCCATGTAAGTGGGAGCGAACTCCTCGATGGATTCCGCCGCCTCGCGCTGAGACAGTTCGGGCCGATGGTACCGACCGTCCTCGATGAGTGGGGGATCAGCTGCACGGATGATGTCGGTGACATGGTTTTCAACCTGATCGAGAACGGTGCCTTCGGCAAAAACGACGACGACTGCAAAGAAGATTTTATCGGCGTCTACGATTTTGATGACGCTTTCGTGAAACCATTCCTCCCCAAGACCAAGATACAACGTGAATCAAATCCCTAAGCCCGCGCTGACCCAGCTACCCGATAACGACGCCGAGTGCGTCATCCTGCCAAACGGCCTCACCGTTATCGTCAAAGAGGATCACAGCGCTCCAGTCGCCAGCGTGCAAGCATGGGTCAAGGTTGGCAGCATCCACGAGGACAACTGGATGGGAGCCGGGCTCTCGCACATCCTCGAGCACATGCTTTTCAAGGGCACGTCGCGGCGTAGTGGCAACGAGATCGCACAAGCCATCCAAGATGTCGGTGGTTACATCAATGCTTACACGTCGTTCGAACGCACCGTCTACTGGGTCGACACGCCGAGCGGCGGGGTTGAGACGGCGATCGATGTGCTAGCAGACGTAATGACCGATGCGGCGCTACCCGAGGACGAATACGAGAGCGAGCAGGAGGTGATCCGGCGCGAGTTTGCGATGGGGTTCGACGATCCGGATCGGATGCACTCGGAGCTGCTATTCAAGACGGCCTTCCGCACCCACCCCTTCGGCCAGCCGGTCATCGGGCACCTCGATATTTTCAACCAGCTGACACGTCAAGACGTGCTCGATTACTACCAGCAGCACTACGTGCCGAACAACCAGTTCTTCGTCGTGGTCGGTGATGTCGACGCGGCTGCGGTGGTAGAACAGATCCGTGAAGCTTACTCAGATTTCCCGCGGAAACCCTATCGTCAGCCGGTGTTGCCACGTGAACCGGAGCAGCTCGGGCGGCGTGAGGTTCACGAAGAATTTCACACTGAAATTTCGAAGCTGTCACTCGCCTGGAAGGCCCCTGATCTGACGCATCCTGATGTCCCTGCCCTCGATGTGCTGGCGACGATTCTCGGCCAGGGGCGCAGCGCACGTCTCTACCGTTCGCTCCGTGAGGAGAAGCATCTCGTGACATCGATCGGTGCCTACTGCTACACGCCAGGAGATTCAGGTCTGTTCGCGATCAGTGCCGACATGGAACCCGAAAAACGAGAAGCCGCGACGGCGGCCATTTTCGAGGCCGTCGGCGAGATCAAGTGCGCTGGCGTGGATGATGAAGAAGTCGAGAAGGCCAAAAAAATGTCGCTCGCTGGCAGTCTCTACGACCTAACAACGATGCGTGGTCAAGCGAGCGATCTCGGTTCGAACTGGATCGCCACGGGGGATCTCGATTTCACCAAGAGCTACCTCGAGGCCTTGCAAGAAGTCACTGCTGAGGATGTGCAACGGGTCGCCAATCGCTACCTGAACGATGTGAGCCTGACCAATGTGTCTCTGAATCCGCAGGGGAGTTTGGCGAAGAAATTGGATAGGCACCAGGTGAGCAAGCGCGGAGGGGTCGAGTGTCGAACTCTGTCGAACGGATTAAAATTACTGGTGAGGGAGGACAAACGCCTGCCTCTCGTCTCGGCGGGAATCGTTTTCAAGGCTGGGCTATTGGCGGAGACCGCCGAATCCAATGGAGTCAGCGCACTGCTGTCGGGGACGATCCTCAAGGGCACGGCCTCGCGTAGCGGTGAGGCGATTGCGGACGAACTCGAATCGGCTGGCGGGAGTATCGGCACCATGTCCGGCAACAACAGCTACGGCGTGTCGGTCGGGATGATGGAACCGGATACTGAGATGGGACTCGACATGCTTGCCGATGTGGTGTTGAACGCCAACTTCCCGGAACGGGAACTTAGCCGGGAGCAGGAAGCGATGGTGCTGGGGATCAAGCAAGATGCGACGAGGCCGATGAGTGTCGCGTCGAAGTTGATGCGCGAACATATGTTCAGCATGCATCCCTACCAGTGGCCACGTAGCGGGACAGAGGCAAGCGTGATGGCACTTGGGCAAAAGACCGTCGCTAATTTTCACACGTGCCATGCTGTGGGCGCCAACGGCGTGCTTGCGGTGTTCGGCGACGTCGATACCGACGAGATCGTCGCACTCTCAGAGGCGAGATTTGGAGGAATGGCTCCAGGCGAGAAGCCTGCTGCCCCACCGCTGCCGGCCGCGTTGACGGGTGAACAGTTCGTCGAGGAGACACTCGACAAGGAACAGGCGGTCGTGCTGGTCGGGTTTCGCAACGCAGACATTTTCAGCCCCGATCGGGTGGCGATCGATTTGATCGATGAGGCCTGCAGCGATCTCGCCTCGCGCTTGTTCCTACGGATTCGCGAAGAACTAGGACTGGCTTACTACGTCGGGTCGAGCCAGATGCTCGGACTGGTGCCGGGCTCGTTCGTGTTCTATGCCGGCACCTCTCCCGAGAAGGCGGATCAGGTGCAGGAGGAACTATTAAATGAGATCGCCAAACTTGGTGCGGATGGGCTGACGCAGGTGGAACTCGATCGGGCGAAGAAGACGACGATCGGAAAGCAGACGATCGACATGCAATCGAATGGCGCGTTGTTGCAAGTCTCGTCGCTGAACGAACTCTACGGACTGGGCTTCGACCACCATGAGAAGAGCCTCGCGGAGGTAGAGTCGATCACGCTCGAACAGGTTCACGAAGTTGCCCGGAAGTATTTGCATGAGGCGGCGCGGGTAGTGGTGAAAGTCGCGCCGTAGTGACGATCCGATTTTAGAGCGGGTTAACCACGAATGAACACGAATCTTGAGGTTCGGTATTCGTGTCGATTCGATTCGATTCGTGGTTCCCAATCCTCAACGCTGAGTAGAGGTCAAGGTCATGACCGCCTAGGTCAAGCCAACTACATCTTGCCGCGTTTTTTCGCTCGATCGTAGCGGCTGCGGCGTTGTTTGCTGGCGATCTCTGCCTCGGTATCCTCCTCGACTTCGGGCGTTGCTTTTGCGACGGGATTCACTTGCGCAGTTGCGACCGGTGTCGTGATCGGCGAGCGCTTCTGCTTGGGGGAACGCTTCAGATTCGGCATCGGAATCTGGGGAAGTTTGCGCCCGGTCCGGCTCAGCAGGGCTTCGATGAGAATGATCGACAGCGCGGTGATCAACAGCAGATGTGACAGCGGTTTCCAGACCTCAGCGATCGGCGGTAGCCAGGCTTCTGAGAGATCGGCTAGCTCGCGGCCACCAGTCGCTTTGACCAGCGAACGCAGGGCGGTCGGTGCGGTGATGTCTTCGCTCCACTCCGGTGAGTCCCCGGCGGTGATGGGGCCGAACGGGATGACCATTTCGCCGATCGTCACCGCCCCACTGGCCAGAGAGCCTGGCGGCAGTGGGATCTCGGCTTCGAGCCGACCTGGCGAAAGACGCCGCCATGCGATCTGCGTCGCCGCCACTGCGCGCTCGTCCGTGCGGGCTGACAGTTTCGGCGGGTTCGTCGCGAACTTCTGCTGCCAGGCGGCGGCATCATCATAGGCGAGTGCTAATTTGAGGGTGTTGCCCTCTAGCTTTGGCCGCAGTGCGATGCCTGCTGGTAGAGCGGGGCCGCTGATCCAACGCACCAAGCTCTGCACCAGATCACCAGACTGTTTCCAAGCACGAACTTCGTTGGAATGTTGCCCGCCGAAGGGAAACGTCGCCACAGCAGCCCGACCGAGCCCCTTGCGGTGCCAGGCGACCAAGGGGGCGGCGTATTCATCCGAGGTGATCACCGCAGACGCGGCACCTTTGCGCAAGTAGGTGATGTTCGCCGCGCCCACCTTGGCCGGCCACTCCATCGGCGTAGGCGAGATCTCCGGCCACTGGCCGGTGGCGCGCATCTCTACAGGTTCGTCGAGAAACAGCGAGCGCGTCACACTCGCGATCTCTTGGCTGAAGATGGATGGCAGGTCGACGGCGCGGTTGGTGAAGAACAGGCGACCACCGCCGCGGTTGGCGATGTCACGTAGGAGGCCGGCGTCGGGATCCATGTTCGAACCTAGGCCGATGACGCTGATGTGGGCACCTGCGGCGACAATTTCATCGATCAGCATCTTGTAGGCACCCGGCTCCTCTGAGTCGGCGGCGTCGGCGAACAGAATTAGATGTTTGTTAGGAACTGGTGCGTTCTTGATGGCGTCCCACTGTGCCCGCAACGCTTCGTAGATATAGATGCCGCCGCCCATGCTCTCGACACGCCGCGCGAGGCTCGCGAGCTTGTCACGATTCTTCTGAACTTTCGTCAGGGGGGCGATGACGTGTGCCGTCGTGTCGACCGCGTGGAGGCTGACGAGATCGAACCTGCCAAGTAATTGGATCGCCCGCGCACAACCCTCTCCCGCCAGCTGGATTTTCTGGACAGCTCCGCCACCTGGGCCGGGCACGGTCGCCGACATGCTGCCAGAGCGATCTAGGGCGATGCTAAGTGCGAGCTGTAATTTACGGTGCTCCTCTTTCAATTCCATCGACACGGGCAAGACCGCGTCGAGTGGTGAATCGAACCAACCGCCGGAACCAAAGCTGTTTTTGCCGCCGAGCATCAGCAGCCCGCCGCCCTGTTCGTCGACGAGACGTGCGGCAGCCACGGCGAAATCACGACTCAGCGTGTCGGCACGGCGGTTGTTAAAAATGATGGCTCGAGCACCAGAGAGAATCGCTGGATCGGGATCTTGATCCGGCGTGATCAGACTGACCTCGAATCCCTGTTCGCGGATCACATCGGCCAGATAATCATCTGTGTAACCGGACGCCAATACCACACGCGGGCCTCCTTGAACCGAGGTGACCGCCTCGCGGCGGTTGTTGCCAGGGCGCAGATCATCTTGGGAAACGATGGTTGCCGTGTAGCGGTGCCCTCCGCCAGATTGCAGCCGATCGGTAAAATCGAGGCGAGCTTTGC
>JBLHKE010000408.1:0-7074 GCA_047619485.1 Verrucomicrobiales bacterium
GGTGCTGGACCCCGATTTTGACGGTGATGGAATGTATGATTGGTGGGAAGCACAGCACGGGCTGGACCCGCGCCTAGACGAGGGGATCCACGGCGGTGCTGGCGATGCCGATGGCGACGGGCTGTCGAACCTCGAGGAATTTCAGAACTGGATCGCCGGAGCAGATTACGCATCACGGGAAGACTTTCGCCAAGCGACCGACCCGACCTATTCCGCTGGGGGGATTGATGGCAAACCACGGGATCTCGATGGCGACGGGCTTCCAGACCTCTGGGAGAGTTACTACGGGATCGGCAGCGTGACTGGTTCAGAGGATGAGTATCGGGATCATTTTTTCGGTGGGACAGCCCCCGGTCCGCTCGTCGAGGATGTTGATACCGATGGCTTGCCTGATCCTTGGGAGCGGCTCGCTTTCGGTTCGCTGGATCAGTCAGCGAGTGGCGATGCCGATGCAGATGGATTCGATAACCTGGTCGAGTTCCGTCTCTGGACCCTGCCGAACGATGGTCAAGATCCACCCGACAAAGATGCGGATGGGCTCTCGGATCTATGGGAGGCGAGCTACGGGATTGATCCTAAAGAACCTACCGGGGTTCATGGTGCAGATGGGGACATCGATGGGGATGGGATTTCGAACATCCTCGAGTTTCGGGCGTGGAGTAATCCGCGCGACGCTTTGAGTATCCCCGACTGAGACCCGAGGCCTAAGCTATTGCAATCCGGCGTTTGTTTCTGACCTGCGAATGGCGGTGGTAGCCCGGTGGCGCGTGTTGCAACAAACGATCAATCAATAAAAGAAAGCACACGGGCAACGTTTTCAGACGAAACCGAAGAGTGGAATATCTTAGATGCTGAACTTTTCCTGACAGTGTTGATCAGACCACTGTAAGCCATGCGGATCTCGATCCCGAGCTCCTCCTCCCGTCAGGAACATCATCATTTGCCAGATGTCAGGCAACCTAAATCGAGTTGGAATGCGGCTATTCGTCCGATTCCTTGCTTGAAGATCACTTGGCAAACGTTACTATCCACGCTCTTCCGCTCGCACAAAGCTGAGCGTTTCAAGAGAACCCGATCCAAGAAACCTAACCGAATTATATGAAGAGCCCATTAGCACGCTTCAACAAGTTTACGATCTTCTCATGCGCGCTCGCCTTGGCCGTTCTGGCGCTGGGTGGGAAGGCGCTTGCAATGTCCCCGGAGGTCACCGATTTCGAGCGCGACGCTGAAGGTCGGGTGACCGTCACCTGGAGTTCCGTGGTTGGAGTAGAGTATAGATTGCAGTTTAGTCCTGACTTATCGGAAGGGAGTTTCGAGGATGTGATCGCGACCGTCGCCAACGCTGAGTCAACGACGATCATCCACTCACCAGGTACGACAGACGGCTTCTATCGGATCGTGTTTCCGTTCGTGCCCGAGCGCGAACCGATCGCCTTGTATGGAGATAGCTACATCGATGGCTCCTCGGGGCCACCGGCACCAGATGTCAGGCTCGAGGAACTGACCGGGGCCACCGTGATCGAGGAAGGGAACGACGGCGAGACGGCGTTGCAGATCTCTGCGCGTTTCGCTGCTGGTCCTCACACGGGTATGCTCGCGGCGATGCTGGATCAGCCATCGCCAGGGTTTTTTGGGTGGACACCGGAAGGTGTTGCTGAAAGCTACGCTTCCTTCCGTGACGCTGTGACGCGAGCCGACGGCAACTACATCGCTGTGATCCCCGCAAACCGTCGCCCCTACGACGGGACGAACTGGGGCACGTCTGAGAGCTTTATTGACGGCACCCAACAGGCTCACGAGGAGCTCCGCGATCTGCTCGTGGCGCAGCATGCGCCAGACCGGGTGTTTGACTGGTGGCGCTGGGCGACCCGTTCATATGTCCCGCAGGATTCGAACGATTTCGCCGACATGACCAGCAATGGCGAGTCGATCATCCCACGCTCGCTGCGCAATAGTGCTGGCGGCGATCGGAATGGCGATCACCTCAATGCGGCGGGTCATGCTTGGATGGCGGAGGGGCTGTATCAGGCCTACCTGCGCCTTGAGGATCCGACGCGATTCACTGCTACCGATAAGGTGACGCACTTCTACCCCCTCGATGCGCCGCCGACGGTGATGCAGGTCGATGTGGTTGGGGATCAGCACGGTGAACTTCAGGGGGGCGGAGGCGTTCTGACGCAGGAGGACGGTAAGTTCGGGAAGGCGCTCGAGTGGAGCGCAGGCGATACGATTCGGGTGGTCACGCCGCACCTCGATCTGGGTGATGAGTTCGCCTTCGATCTCTGGGTGAGGCCGGATACTGATGGGACGCGCGTGTTTCAGATGTTCGGTGGAGGCGGAGGGATTCTGCTGTTGACCTCTGGCAACTCGATCCGCTTCCGCGCTGGGGCACTGGCGACCGAGGTCTCCCTACCTTACTCTGTGGGAGCGTGGAACCACGTCTACTGTCAGGTAAGCAATGGCCAGATGAGCATCCGGGTAAATGGCGGAGCTCAGCAGGTGAAGTCGCTGCCATCGATGGAGTTGGGGAGCGATTTGCTATTCATTGGTTCGAACAACAGTGGCTCATCGAATTTCACTGGGCGCATGCACTCGCTGGCGTTTTACGGGACGTTGCTGAGCGAAGATGAGGTGCAGCAGCGCTACAACGGTGGCAACGGTGAGCGCCTGCCCGGCCTGTAGAAATCTCAGAACCAGTCTACGGGATTGATCCTGCAGATTTGTGAGAGTCCTTGGCACTGAGGGGGGGGGTGGTGGCGATGCCGAGCCTCCTCAAACTCTAGGTGTCGAAACGTTTGGAGCTAAGGCTCGAGACCTTACGGTTTGCAACCCAATGATTGTTTTTGACATCCGCTGCCGCACCCGCAACTCTTTTTAGATATGCTGCCGATGTTTAAATGGAATTTAGTGCGTACTTGGAGCACTGCGGTAATGTGGAAAATTTTCTGTCTGGGTTTCTTGCTGTGCTTGAGCGCTGGAACTGCTCCCGCCGAGCGTATTATCGGCTTCGAGCGCGGGACGGATGGGAAGGCGCGGGTGACCTGGGAGTCGTATGTCGGGGTTGAGTACCGGCTACAGTTTAGCCATGATCTATCCGCGGGTAGTTTTTCCGACGTCGCCATGGCGGTTGCCGACAGTGCGACCACCAGCTTGAGCCACTCTCCAGGGACAAGCAGTGGTTTCTACCGCATCGTATGCCCGCTCTCCGATCCGATCGTGCTCTATGGGAATAACTTTGTCGAAGGGGTATTCCGCCCGCTCTCTGAACTGACTCAGGCGAAAGTGATCGAGGAGGGAAACGCCGGAGATACCGCCGACGAGATGGCTGCCCGATTTGCTGCCGGACCACATACCGACACTCTCTCCCTGATGTTAGCCCAACCTGTGGGAGGCAGTCAGTGGACCGCCGCGGGCGTCGCTGCGGGCTACGTAGCCTTCCGCGACGCTGTAGCGACGGAGGACGGGAAGTACATCGTGGCGATCCCTGCGAACCGCCGGCCACACGATGGGACGGGGTGGGACACCAGCGGGTCATACATCGCCGACCTGGAGATGCGACACGAAGAGGTGCGAGAGTTGATCAAGGCCCAACATCCGCCGGCTCAGGTGTTCGATTGGTGGCGATGGGCGACGCGATCTTACACGCCACTCGATGCCGACGATGCCGACGATATGCTAGCGAATGGAGAATCGCTCATCCCGAGATCCCTGCGCAACCATGCCGGCGGGGATGGCAACGGAGACAGCCTTAATCTTGTCGGCCGAGCTTGGTTGGCGAAGGGCATCAACGAGGCTTTGCTGCGTCTCGCAGAGCCAGAGAGATTCACTGCGACAGACAAGCTCAGCCACTTTTTTCCACTCGACGGTATCCCTTCCAAAACCCAGATTGACGTGGTCGGGGGCAAGCACGGGGTTCTCCAGGGATCTGCGACAGGGCTCTCGCGGGAGGATGGGAGATACGGGCTGGCTCTGGATTGGGCCGGAGGAGGTTTTGGGAGATATGTAGCGGAGCATTTCGAACTCGGAGATGAATTTGCATTCGATGTATGGGTGAAGCCGGAGACTGATGGCACCCGTATCTTTCAGATGTTCGGCGGCGGCGGTGGCTTCCTTCTCATTACCTCAGAAGGAAAGATCAGTTTTCGCGCGGGGGTGTTCGTAACCGAGGTGGTCGCCCCATATGAACTAGGCGAATGGAATCATGTCTACGGCGAGAGAGTCGCTGGTGAACTACGCTTGCGAGTCAATGGGGGCGAGACGGTGGTCAAGCCGCTCACCACGATGGAGTGGGGCACCGATCCTTTGTTTATCGGGTCCAATAATGCTGGTTCGTCCAACTTCCGGGGTTGCATGCACTCGCTGGGATTCTTCGATCGGCCACTTACCACCGCAGAGTTCGATCAGCGTTACAATGGCGGCCTCGGTGCGCTCATGCCAGGGATTCAGGGGGACGACCAATTGCCCGGTGGAGAAGGTGGTGAACACCGGGAGTTCTGGAACCGGGTGTTCGGCGCGGAGAACCTGATTCCCGAACTGGATGAGGATCAGGATGGTCAAACGAACGGGGAGGAATCCGACGCCGGGAGTGATCCTTTCGATCCCGAGTCCGTTTTCAAGCTGGTTGGTGAAGTCACGGTCGAGTCGGGTGCGACCGTCTTGCGCTGGCCAGGGGCGGAAGACCGTCTCTACCAATTGCAAAACCGGGTTGCTGGAGATTCTGAGCCATGGGCAGATCTTGGTCAACCTCTTGAGGGGATCCCCGGACCGATGTTTGTTGCGCTTGAGGCTGGGCAGCTTGCAGGCTACGAGTTCCGCCTCGAGATCGAGATGGTGAGCGGGACGCCCCAGCCGGGAGCTGGTTCGCTGCTGGCGACACATGATTCAGACGGGGATGGTTACTCCGACCACACCGAATTCATCGCGCGGACGGATCCGGAGAACCCGGACTCGAATCTGGAACTGGTGATTGAAACCGATGCCGCGATTGTGGTGGCGCAGGTAGAGACTGTCTTGGGGATGCGCTATCAGCTCCAGTGCCTCTCGGCGGAAACCTGGGTTGATGAGGGCGGCGCTTTCCGCGGAACCGGTGGTGTGGTCACCAGGCAGTTCGTATCCTCCTACGAGGAAACCTCGATCCGTTTCCTATCGGTCGACCCGGATTCAGATGGTGACGGCGCGAGCGATTGGCGAGAGTTCTGGGCCGGCTCTGATCCATCGCGGATCGAGAGTGTGCAACGTCCGGTGAGTGATTTGGATTGGGCGAGGTCAGTCGTCCCCGTGCCGGAGATTCGCCTTGAGGTTGAGAACGGGACTGCCAATGCGACCAGTGGTCGGCCGGGGAGTATCATCGTTCGCCGCCGTGGATGGGCGGGTGCAATCAATGTAGACCTGCTCCTATTAGGTGGCACCGCGAGCGCCGGTAGCGACTACGAGGCGCTGCCTAGCTCGGTGTTCCTTGCGGATGGGGTCAAACAGGTCGAAGTCCAAATTCATCCCATAGCCGGCAGCGGCTCGCTTTCAGAAACCCTGATCATCGGTGCCACCTCTGGAGAACCCGGCGTAAGCGTAGAACCTGTGGAGGTCAGGATCTTGCGCGAGTCTGTGCTCGACGTGACAGATTTTGGGACAGTCGGTGACGGCGTCGCCGATGACACCGCTGCGGTGCAGGCTGCGTTCGATTTGTTTGCTTCGGATCCGTCCTACAATCGGCTACATTTTCCAGAAGGGCGCTACCGGCTTGGCACGAGCAAATTTGTGAGTCAGACTTGGACCAGCCGAAGGAGGATCATCGGCATGTCTCATGCGGGGATGGATGATCGGGACCTCCTGATAACAGGAGACCCTGGAGCGGTTCTCTTCTCGACGGTAAGCCCAATGCGGGCACACATGCTCGAGATCAAGGCGAGGTATCGCTCGCTGCGTTTCGAGGGGTTGACGTTTGAAAAGGATTCACAGCCCCTGGAGTTCATGGATGCTGGTGCGGAGCCGAACGGAGCCGATGCTGTCTCGATGCTTGCCCAGGATACGCGGCGCATCGACTCCCTCGAATTCCACGGCTGCACCTTCATCAACTGCCACGGCGCGGTTTTCATGTATGCCCAGGGCTATGACCTCCGCGGCCGGCTGGAGCGATTCAATATCACAGACTGCTCGATCCTGAACCCATATGGGTCGAACACCGTCGATTCGACGTCCGCCAATGGCGGTGGGCAGCAGTTCTATTTATCAGGTTGGGTGGGGCGCGCGACCTATCGCAACAACCTCTTCGATGGCGGTGCTGATGACATGACCGACGCGGCGACCACTCCGGGGGGGCGGGTGAAGGACGCTGGACATTTCGGTTCTCCACATGAGCTCGTGTTCGAGGACAACATCGTTAAGCGGATGGGGGTGGAGGCGCTCTTCCATACGAACGATACCTCACTGATGGGGATCACCCGGTCGTCGTTCACGATGCCCCCAGCGGACGGGACGACCGTTGAGGTGACGGTGACCAGCTGGCCCACCACGTTCCTGGTCGGCGATCAGCTCAACCTGCGTACAGGCTTTGTGGCCGGTATGCTCTCCACGAACAACCTTCTCAGGGTGGCAGCGTATGATGGGGAATCGAACCTGCTGACTTTGTCGAACACTGGCGATCCTGGCAATGTCCCTGCAGGCACGGCGATTAGTACTAGCAGGATTATATTCCGCGATACTGAATACGAGTCGGGAAAATCAGTGATTCGCAGGAATCTATTTGACGGGACTGTCCCGCCGGGAGGATTCGTCAGTCCGACCTACATCGGCATCGTGACCAATTCTCACTCTGTGATTAGTGATAATTTGGTAATCGGTTTCGGGCGAGCCTTCGGAGTCTACGGGGAGGTGCACAGCCCGGCTCACCCCGGCAGTCGCGGGACCGTTGTCCGCGACAATGTGATTCTCACTCGCGATCCACTAGTCCTGGGGGACGCATACACCATGGGTGTGTATTCGACCGGGTTGCTGGACACTGTTTCCGATAATTTTATCCTCTTTCCCACCTCGTGGTATGCGATGGGGCTTCTTTTCAATGGGGAGCGGACGGTTGCC
>JBLHKE010000409.1:0-7004 GCA_047619485.1 Verrucomicrobiales bacterium
CGCATGGATCCCGACGGCTCCAAGGTGGAAATTGTCAGCCACGGCTTGCGCAACTCCTACGAGCAGACGCTGAGCTCGTTCGGCGACATGTTCCAGAACGACAACGACGATCCCGCGGCCTGCCGCACTTCCTTCGCCCTCGAATACGGCTGTGCGGGCTACTACACGCGCGATGCCAAGCAGCGCAACAAGGCCGTGAAACGACCCGGGCAATCGTACGCACGCGTCCACTGGCGGCAGGACGACCCAGGCACAATGGATGCCGGCGATGTCTACGGTGGCGGTTCCCCAACCGGCATCACCTTCTACGAAAACGGCGCGCTCGACGCGAAGTGGAACGGTCTCCTGCTCAGCTGCGAATCGGCTCGCAACACCATCTTCGGCTACATGCCAACGCCAAGAGCCGGGACTTTCAATCTCGAGCGCTTCGACTTTGTCACCTCGAACCCGGAGAAGCGATTCGCAGGGGCGGATTTCTCAGCAGGTGACCCAAAGCAGAACCAGAGCGTCGACAAGATCGCCCCGACCTTCTTCCGGCCCAGCGACGTGACGGTGGGGCCGGACGGCGCGATTTATTTCTGCGACTGGTTCGACCCGCGGATTGGCGCGTCTGCTCACATGGACGAATCCTTCTCGGGCACTATCTACCGGATCGCACCGCGGAACTTCAATCCGGTGATTCCCGAGTTTGATCTTTCTACCACGGAGGGTCGGATCACGGCCCTACGTAGCCCGGCAATCAACACCCGCTATCTCGGCTTTCGCGCTCTCAAGGCTCGGGGCGCCGAAGCCTTTCCTGCAGTGTCTTATCTCCTCGAAGACAGAAACAAGTGGATCGCGGCCCGTGCCGTGTGGCTGCTTCCATATCTCGGTGATGAAGGCGTGAAAACCTGTGTCGAAATGCTGGAGCACGAGCGTGCCGAGCAACGCGTGCTCGCCTACCGCGCCCTGCGCCGCGCCGGCCACGACATCGTTCCCCATGCGCGTCGAATGTCCGTAGACCCATCCCCGCAAGTCCGTCGCGAGATTGCTCTCTCGCTGCGCGATATCCCTGCGAACCGCACCACCGACATCTTCGTGGAACTCGCCAAACGCTGCGATACCACCGACAAGAATTCCGTCGAGGCAATCGGGCTCGGTGCCGCCAAACAGGAGGGGCTCATCTGGACGGCGATCAAAGAGGGTCTCAAGCCCGGGAAGCCCGCAGAGTGGCCCGACAGTTTTGCGCGCCTGACCTGGCGGCTTTGGGGAGCGGCCTCCATCGATGATCTCAAGGCGCGGTCACTCGATCCGGCCCTGTCCATCGAGCGGCGGAAGCTCGCGGTCGAGTCGATCGGCTTCATCGATGACGCCCGTGCCGCCAAGGTGATGCTCGAGTTGGCTTCCGACGGATCGCCGGTGAAGGCCGAGGCGGCCGCCTGGTTGATGCGTAATCTGGTTGGCGAGTGGGGCAAGTACGGCATTGGCCAGGGGCTCAAGGAGAAGGGGATTTACGACCCCGAAGCCATTACCGTGAACGCGTGCCCAGTGCCGGTTCCTCCCGACAACGCGAAGCTGCCTCCGGTGGCCGATATCCTCAAACTCAAGGGCGATGCCAAGCGTGGAAAAGTTGCCGCCGCACGCTGCGTCCTTTGCCACCAGATCGACGGAAACGGAACGGACTACGGACCGAACCTGAAGGGCTGGGGCGCGACCCAATCGCTGGAAACAATCGTGAGATCCATCGCGGAACCCTCTGCCGAGATCGCCCTCGGTTACATTGGAACTGAAGTCGTGCTCGAGGACGGCGGCATCATTCACGGAATCGCATTCAACAACAGCGATCTATGGCTAGATAAAGCCTTGCCTCTGGTCATCCAGTCGGCTGGCGGCATCACCCAACTCGTTCCCAAAGATCGCATCAAGAAAAAGAATGAGTTCAAGCGTTCCCTGATGTACGACCCCGCAACGCTCGGTCTGAAGGCACAGGACATCGCCGATATCGCGGCGTGGTTGCAAAACTACCGCTAGCTTCAGAGGTGGCGAATCGGATTGGTAGGAATTTGCTTTTTGCGTGGGGCGCTTGAGGGCGCGGTTGAAGGGATCGGAGATGAGGAGAAAGGGGGTTGTTCGCCACGGCGGCCGCGACTTCCGCTTGACTGACGTGAGCGGCCACGTCGTCCAGCAGATTATCGTCTGAGGGTTTGAGCGAGCTCGCGTGGAGGACGGTACATTCGTGGAATTCGATAATTCCGCATTTGAGAAAGGGCGACAGAGTTGTAGTAGTGAGCATAATGAACCGCCGGTCGAAATCCCTCGTGTCCCCCGTTTTGGTCGGCGTGTTGCTATTAGGAATTGTCGGCCATGCGCCCGCAGAGGAGCCAACCGGGGATCCGAAACCGGCCGAGCTTGTCGAACGCGTGCGACTCGCCATCTCCCGTAGCCTGCCGTTCATCGAGTCCGACGGGGTCGGGTGGATCCAGGAAAAGAAGTGCATGTCGTGCCACCACACCTCGTTCATGATTTGGAGCCACGAGCAAGCCGCCCAGAGCGGGTTTGAGATCGATCTGAAGAAACTCGAGGGGTGGAAGGACTGGGCAATCGGCCAACAGCTTTCGAAACGGGACGATGACGACGATCTCGTCGGATCGCGCAATGTCGAGGGACTTAGCCAGCTCATCCTCGCTCGCAGCGAACTCGCAGTCCCGAAACCTGCGCGCGACGCATCGTTCGAAAAATTCCGCGAGTTGATCGAAGCGGCGCGCAAGGACGACGGCAGCTGGGCCGCTGGCGGTCAATTGCCGACGCAAAAGCGCCCGAAGCCGGAGACCGGTGAAGTGACGACGATGTGGGCCATGCTCGCCCTTGCGGCGATAAAGGAGGGTGAACCCCCGAACGACCGGCCGCTGAACTGGCTCCGCGCGAGCAAGATCGAATCGGGGAAGAGTACCGAATGGCACGTCGTTCGATTGCTGATGGAGAAGAAGTTCGGCGACGAGGCCGGACAAAGGAAGGCGCTTCAAAAGCTGCTGGGTCGACAGAATGCGGACGGCGGATGGAGCTGGGTCGAAGGCGACGCGAGCGACGCGCTGGCGACCGGCCAAGCGCTTTACGGCCTCGGTGTGGCGGACCTTCCGGCCGTGCACCCAGCGGCGCGGCGCGGGTTGGAGTTTCTGTTAGTCTCCCAAGGCGAGGACGGCTCCTGGGCGGTCAACAGCACGAAGGAGAAGAAACGCGACAAGGCCATCGACACCTCGGTGTTCTGGGGCACCGCCTGGGCCACCATCGGGATGCTGAAAACTGTGAATGAGTAGCGGAACCGCTTCAGGTTCCGACTGAAACACGCTGGTATTTTCACTACGCTCGCCGGGCAACGACACTCGAAGTGCACCTGCATTTGTCAGTGGAGGAGCAAAATTAGTGTCGGACACTGGAAATGATCGATGGGTGGGTGAAATCAGGAGTCGGTCCCTTAGCGTTAGCGCGGGTTTCTGCCCCTTTATCCCGTCATGTTGCTTGTGTTTGAACGGGAGGGGAAAGGCTGTCACTACTCGCTCATGAGACCACTGATGACCGTATCCATCTTGAGTGGCGATTCGCCAAAGTCGCCTCCTTCAATATCCAGTTGAGCTTCATGGAGGAGGCGGCCTTTGGGATCGTAAGTGCGCACGGCGCATTCGTGCAGTTTGCCAACGACGTCGCTCCCATCGGCTCGGCTGAGCCGCAGGAAGAGGCGGGCTTTGCCGTCCTTGTCTGAATCGAAACCCTTCAGTAGAGAAGTGAGATCGATCCCAACTTCGATCGGGGTGTCATCATCCGGGCCTGCCATGGGCACCTGGCCTGCATTGCCCCCGCCGAATAGCGGCCAGCCGTTGAATGCTTCCGGGGCGATCTCGTGCTCCGGAGCGGTGGCATCTTTGTCGCCTGCGATCCCAATGCTCATCCGCAGGTTCGTCCGGTTGTCGCAAGCGAGTTTGAGCCTCAGTGTCTTGCTGGGGAGGTAGCGGTTCACTTCGCACCGACCGAGGTAGTTTCCACGTTTCCAAGTCGGGTCAATCATCGCGCTGTAGAGCAGATAGATCCGGCCGTTGCCTGACCACTTCTTGCCCCATGAGTTGACAACGATGTAGGATCCACGTTCCCAGTCGGCGAGCGTGACCTTGCCATCGTCATTGAGGTCGAGGTTGTTGGTGATTTTGCCATCTCCGTTCAGGTCGTAGCCGACTTGGTCGTCGTATCCCACACAGGTAATGCCGTGCCCGTAGCCGGTTGGTCCCCAGTGGGTCCAGAGGTCGTCGCCCGCCGCGTGATCACCTTTGGGAATGGTCACTGTGACCTTCTTTAATTCGCCCATGCGGCCGTCCAAGGCGAATAGTCCGCCGACGGTCTGCTTGTTCGTCACGGGTTGGTTGCGGTCAAACATCCAACCACGAGCTTCGTTGAGTTGGTCGACGGTATTGGCCGGTGAGTAGCGATAGCCAGAGACGCGATACTCCATCGCTTCGCGCCAAATGGCGTAGCCGTTTGGCCATAGGCCAATCTTATTCAGGCGGACTCCGCCGTAGGACTTGGCGGTGGGCATGCCGATGCGCTTGGCCACTTCCCAACCGTGATAAGCCTCGGAACCTTTGTTCTCCGCGCGGTTCATCATATTCCACGAAAAGTGAGCGGGAAACCGTGTCGCGTCGCTGTCGGCGACCGTGCCATTCAACACGTTCATCTCGTAGGTGAAAATCGAAGCCACCGAGGCGAACTGCCCACAAGCCCCCCAAGTCTGTTTGTAGACTGGCGGGAACTCCGGGCGGGTGGAATTATCGACGCGCGAGGGAAGACGACCGGGGTCGACCTGCTTGGCACCAACGTCAGGCCCGGTCGCATCCCGCCAAGTGTCGTAATCTTTGCCCTCAGACGAAGGCCGGGAAAAAGAGCCCGGATAGGCGGCGTGAGCTTTATTGGCCTCGTCAGCACTTGCTGGACTAATGGAGACAGACAACAGGAGGCAACAAGCGACGAGCAGACGTTTTGGGAAGATAATCATAAAATCGGCAATCTAGAGTGAAGTTGCATTTAGCAGAGCGGTCGATGGTTGCAAGGTTCAGTATTGCCCCAGCGGGTTATTTAATTAAGCGTTCTCAGCAAAGAATGTCGTTTGTTCTGTTGGGTCTGCAACCGTGCCGCTGTGCCTTCGCTGTCGGCGATCCAACTGATCGGTCGATCCAGCAAACGCAGAAAGAGTGGTTAGAATTCACCCGCAAACTCCCGAGCAAGATCAGCGTCAGACACTTGTGGCGAGTTCAATAAGTCTCGTCAACTCATCTCAAACTCGGCCCTCCCTGTTCGCCCTATCGCTTCCCCATCATCCAAGAACCCAAAGGAATTCAGTTTAAATTTCTATAATTTATGTTATTTTGATAAATGTTAGCACGTCGAGATATCGTCGCCATCACCGCAATCCTGCCACTGATCGCCGTAGTCTTCCTATTGTGGGACGACACCGTCCCTTCCGTGGCGAGCAAAGTGATCCCAGCGTCAGACACAATGACGGATCCAAGCGCAGACCCATCGGCCAACCCGACCAACCGCGCCGCCGCCTCTCTAGGAATCACCGACATCAGAGCGCTTGAACGGTTCAACGCCAAGCGCGATGCCAAGGCTTTTGCGCATTCCTACAACATCGCCGTTCGCCTTGGCGTCAAGCATTTGGCGAATATCAGCTCCCCACACGAAGCTCTCGCCATGCTCGTCCGAGGCGTCCAGGGCGAGGGCGAAATCGTCCACTCCTTCCGCTCGCTCAATCCTTTCGAAATCACTGCCGCCTCCTCCCTAGTCATCTACCAAGACGGTAAAATGGTGCCAAGTTCTGAAGCAGAATTCACCGAACTTGAGAAGGAACTTAAAAAACGCGCCCTCTCATGCAAGTTCGGCTCCTGCACCGATTGCGTTGCCGATGTCCGCACCAACCGCCTGAAACGTGCACGAGAAAACACCGTTGCGCTCTCCCTCTAAATCAGCCTCCTAAGGCGAGGTTCAACGTAGGAAGTCCGCTGGCGAGCGATTCCCAAAGCCAACCAGCTCCTCAACTTCCCCACTCGATACTTCCACCTCGTCACCGCTAGTAATTAGAAAGCAGAATTAGTGTCAGACACTTATTGAGCAGACACTTATTGAGCAGCAGATTACGCAGATTAGAAGAGGGAATCGGAATGGGGCATGAGGTGGTAGTGTGGGATTATTTGTGGCCTTTTCGAACGGTCGCAGATGTTTCTCGCGGGCGGCGGCCTTGGCGCGCACCAATGCCAATTCCAATGCCATCGCTCGGTGACGGTGAAGTCACTTGAGAGCGCCCCGAATTTTCTCGAGGCCATCGAGGATCAGGTCGAGCCCGAAGGTGAAATCTTGTAGACCGTCGTGACGACCGTCGATTACCTCCTGCGAGAGTCCGCGCAGGTAGGGGTACTGCTCGACCGGGATCATGGGGAGGAACTGCTTCGCTACCTCAGCATACTCTCCTGGCTCGAAGGGGAAGTTGAGCATCTGCAGCGTGAACCCGTAGACATGATTGTCGATGGCATTCCACGCGCGGTCTGCCAACTCATAGGAAAAGCCAGCTTCGCGGAGGCACCCGATCGTCGCGTCCACGTAGCGCAACATCGCCGGGCCGACGTTGGCGCGTGACACGATCAACATCGTCGCCCAAGGGTGACGCAGAAGTACCTCGTGGGCAGAGGTCGCGCGGCGGCGCATCGATTCTTTCCAATCGCCTCCGATGCTCGGCACCTCGATCTCGCTCGCAACAATGTCGACGATGCCATCCAGAACTTCGTCCTTGTTCGCGACGTGCCTGTAGAGAGACATCGCCTCCACTCCAAGCGACTGGCCGAGCTTGCGCATCGACAGCGACTCGATTCCGATCTCGTCCGCGAGGATGACCGCAGCCTGTAGCACTCGTTCCTTGCTGAGCGGAGGGCGGGGTTTGCTTGGTTTTGTTTTTTTCTTTGGCATCGACTTGCGCAATTTTGATTACA
>JBLHKE010000410.1:0-6999 GCA_047619485.1 Verrucomicrobiales bacterium
TGTAGTTGGGCATTCATTGGGAGGAGGTCTTGCATCAGTATTTGGTGCACGCCACAGTAGACTTACAACAACATTCAATGCTTCTGGGTTACATTCCCGTACGCTTAGTGCTTTTGGTGTAGACCGTAAAAATGCAAGACTGCATGTGACAGCTTACTATGTTCAAGGTGAAATTTTAAGTGGATTACAGGACGGATCGAAGTTAGCTAAATTAATGCCGAATATCCCCACCGATGGCATTCCGACTGCAGTAGGGAATCGAATCGGCTTGAAAGCAGATTTGGCAGATAACATTAGGAACCTTGGCTTACGAGACCTTTTAAGACCGCTCAGTTCCTCTACACGGCGAGCTGGGGAAACACTTAAATTACCATTGGATTTACATTTGATGGATGAGGTTATTGAGGCTTTGATTAAAAAGAGTGAAAAGTGTTGTGATGATTAAATTAATAATATTGCTAGGATTAGTCTTTGTGTGTGGCTGCAAAAATAACGAAACCCGAGTCAAAACGGGTATTAAACGTATTGTTGTGGTTAAAAAATTTAATGAGCTGCTGAAAGACAACCATCACAGCATTGCTAAGCATAGAGGAAGTCCGGGGCCTGACATTTGGTTATCTAAAGCTAAAGTTTACGACAAATACGTTATCAAAATGTCGTTTGACTACCGGGATGTTGATTCCAAAGGTAATATATCTACCGCAAATAAATTTAAATTTCAATTATCTGAGCATTCCTACAATAAAGGACGCTGGGTGTCTGAGGGTATTGGCAAACTTTCATTAAAAGAGTGGCATGGCGTCGTCACGATAGAGGATGTTTTTTCTTTGATAGGAGTCATTCCTGAAAAAAACGCCCCCATCAAAGAGCTGGTAGAAAAATTCGAGAAAGACAAACAAGCTTCCGATTGACCTCACACGCTTACGTTAGTGTGACTTTCACGCCGGGGAAGTCGATGTTCGAGAGCGAGCTGAACCTGCAGACAGCACTAAACGAGGCCGGCGCAGCAGCGACGGGCGAGTGCCTGTCGATGTTCGATACCGACGGCGGCAAAATAGTCATGGGCGGGCGCAAGATCGCGCGCAGCTACGTGGGCGAGGTGGCCTCCGACATCGCCTCGGTGGCTGCTGAGAAGGAGGGTTACTGGAACTCCGAGATGCCGACGGCCCCGCCCGGGAGCCGCGTCAAGACGGTGAGCACCGGGGTCGATGGCACCTGCGCGCTCTTCATCGGGGACGGGTGGCGACAGGTGATGGTGGGCACGATATCGTTCTACGACGAACAGGGCGAACGCCTCGGCACGACCTATGTCGCCAACGCCCCAGAGACAGGCAAGGGGGAGTTCTTCGGCTTCTCGAAGATCAGTCACCCGAAGAGGAGCTGATATTCATACTAACACTACGCTATTATACAATGGATATCCGCTTACATCCACGCAACGGCACACCCATTGGAAACTGCTAGGAACTCTAATTTGCGGAGTCGGGTTCATGGGGCGGGTGGAGTGGAGCGGAGGATGAAGGGCGGCAACACGTCAAATCGCTCACTGCATCACACTCACCCGGGCGTATTTTTTGACCCCGACGGTGATCGGCGAACTTGATCGCCACACCTCGATGACGCTATTGCCTGGCCCGAGATCCGAGCTAAGCAGGACGCCGTCCGCGACCCATGACACGAGATCACCGGAAAATTCCACGAGGTAAGTCACGCCATCTGCGGCGGCTAGACGGCGGAAGGTGATCGTCAAATAGTCATCGCCATCGACCGCGACGACCCCGGCCATAGGACGCTCGTCGGGCAGCGATTGGGCAGGGTGCCCCGCGAGTGCGAACTCGAGAAATTGGGACAGCCCATCCCCGTCGCGATCGAAGGCCGGATCCGGGTTCGGATCGACGATGCCAAAGGTTGCGAGCCAGTCTGAAAGAGAAACTCCAGGCGGGTCGCCTGATCCGGGCGATCCTCCGGGTAAGATCGAAGCAGTCCAGTTCGCAGCTTGGGTATGATCTGGAACGGAGCTTGGATCGACCAGCACCAGGCTCAACCCTGAGCCATCTGCGGCGACTGGCCACGGGGCGATATCATCATAGTCGAAGTCCCGCACCGCGACGCCGCCGCCGTAGGATAGCTTCAGACGCTCGCCGCTGTTGCTGAGCTTGGCTTCGTCATTGGTTTGGTATTCACCGACTACCGGGAGGCCTGCCCCGTAGCGCATCTCGAACGCGGCCTGGTTGCGCACCACCAAGCGGTAGGCGCCGGGACCGATGGTCGATCCCGCCGGGAAATCGAAATCGATGCCTTTGGTAAACCGGACATCGGTGAGGACGAGCGTCTCGGTGGTGCTCACGTTTTGAACTTCGATGAACTCGAAGTCGTCCTGATCAATAAACCCGGCAGCCGCCTCGGCCTGACTTGGATCCGCCGGATGGTACATGAACTCACTGATGACGAGGTTGTCGAGCAGTGGTTGGATGTCAGGGAGCGAGGGAGTGAATTGCACCGGATCCGACCAGTTGCTCCAGCGCTCGGTGTCGTCCTTGTAGCGGACGCGGGCGCGGTAGACTCTCCCCTCGCGCGTAGCGATGGTGGGGATGGCGACGGCCAATTCATCCCCAAGCGGCGGCACACCTGCTACGCCTAGTTCCCCAGATTCCCAGTCGGTATCCCACTCGAACAGCAGGCTGGCGCCAACTGGAATCGTCCTCTCGACCGCCTCGAGCGCCATGTCGAATACGCCATCGCTGCTGCCAGCCGACGCTTGGTGGAGTTCGACCGCGATGATATTGGTGCCTGCGACAAACCTCTCAGAGGGAACCTCAAAACGATCAAACCTGCCCTCGTTGTCGCCGGCTACGGCAGGCGTCGAGAGTGTGGTGTGCGTGACATCGCCGCCATCGAGATCTTGAAATCCATCCCTGACAACCTCGACGCCATTGACGAACACCAATACTCCATCATCGACCTGTAGATCGATGGTGAACGTTTCAAACTGGTCTGGATCAGGCACTTCGACGGTACGGCGAAAATATTGTGTCACCCCCCTAGACAAGTCTGTCGCGAACACCACCAAACCCTCCGGCGAGTTGATTCCGCCCCATCCGAACGGAGCGCCACCCTCGCCCCACGACCCATCATCGAAATTCAGTTCTCGCCACGAGCCCCCCTGATCGATCCCGTTGTCGAGATACTTCCAAGTTTGCCCGGAGTCGAAAAGGTTGACCGTCGCACCCCCCAGAGGAGTGATTTCAGCCACCCGCCATTCCATCGCCGAGAAGCTCGCCACTCCCTGCGGGTCATCGAACGCGCTGGCTCTGAATGCGAGGCCATCGATCGGATACGCCGGTTCGCCTTCATAGCTGATGGTAGGTTTGACAGGAACCCTGGGATCGTAGGCGAGCAGATCGAGGTAGGCGTCGCGTCCCTTGTCCACCTCAGCCCCTCCAGTGATACCGCCGTCCCGAGAGATGTTGCCATCCGCGACGAGGTTGCCCTCCGCCGTGTAGACGAAGTCGCGCATGGTGGAACCGCCACCGTCCCAGTTCCCGCCAACGAAAGCATACTTTTTCATGTCGGCGATCCGGATGGACATCTCGGGATCGCTCTGGCTCCCCGGGTTCGGCGTCCCGGTCGCGTTCGTCCACTTGTCGCGGTCTGCAACATGGAATGCCTCCAGCCTCCCATGGAAGGTGTCGAGCATGGGGTTGATCTGATCTTCCTGCCAGACGAGATCGCGGAATTCCCGGACGATGTTTTTGTAATCCTTGTTAAACTCTTCCCGGTCACTCATGGCGCTCTTCGCCCAGTCCCAGCCGCCGTTCCAGTTGGGCCCCCAGCTGGTATCGGAGTCCCAGGGCATCAGATTCAGCTTGCCGAACTCGTTCTCCGGGTCAGGGTCGGGCTCGAAAAAGTAGGCGCGGTTCTTGAGATGCTCGCCATTGTTGGGCGTGATCCCGTTGGACACATCGTAGGTTCTCACCGCATCGACGATGACTTTGTATTTGTAGTAAACGTCCCAGTTAACGTGTTTGCGCAACCACTCGTCGTCCTTGGAAGACCGCAGCTGGTTGATGATGTTTCTGAAATCGCTGCCGTCATCGACGGCGTCCTTTGCCTGATAGCGCTGGACACTGAGCCCGTCGGTGCCGCCGGTTTTGAGCTTGTAGAGATTTCCGCGCCCAAGGTCGTGGCTATCGAGAAATCGGACATCATAGTCCTCCATCGCCAGCAACATCCCGTAGAAATCGCCGAGGTGCTGGCCGTTGGTGCCGGCGGGCTGTTCATTCTCCGCTTTGACGACGCGGAAGTGGAACCAGTGCGCATACGGTGCCGGGCTACCGGTGAGGTTCCAGAGCTTCGCATTGGCAGCCTCATAGAGCCCGAAATTGAGGACACCGCCCCGCGAGCTAGTCCCTTTGTGGGAGTTGAGGCTGCGCCACTTCGTCGGGTAGGCGTTGCCGTCGTTGTCGTGTAGTTGAACGTGTTGGCCGTCATTGAACCGGAAGCGGAAGCTGCGTTTGCCGCTGCCAGCGTAGCGGCCATTCCGCTGGCGGAGGCGGTAGGCGATGTTGTCATAGACAACCCCATCGTAGACGAAGGTAGCCCCCCAGTTGAAGGCGCTACGGGCATCAGCATTGCCCGACGGGATCGTGGTGCCACTGTAGGCGACGCATTGGTCGAAGTCTGCCTGGGTGGTCAGCATCGCGTAGACAGGCAGGGCAGCCATCACCTCCTTGGGGTGGGTGTAGGGAACCTGACCCGTGACAGAGCGGGTTTCGGCGATGTAGTCTGGCACTCCATCGTAGATGTAATAGGCGAAGTTCAAGGCGGGATCGTCCTCATAGGGCACTCGAGCCGAGGCGCCGGAGATGTCTTCGACAGTGATCCGATAACGGACGAGCGTCCGATTTTTCTCCTGCTCTAGAGGGGCTGAGCTAAAGACGTCCAGGGTCGTGGTGTAGATGTCGTCGCCGGCTACCGCGTCGCCGCCCGTGCCATCATCGACCATCGGAACACTGGTCCAGTTAGCCGGATCATGGTAATCCGGATTCGGCTCGCGCGGACCGTTTGGATCCGCCAGCAAAGCCGCGTGTGCCTTGGCCTTAAGCGCCGGGATATAGGCACCCGGCCTCACCACCTGGTACTGTAGAAAAACGGAACCGACCCCGTCGACGTCTGTGACTTTGGCGGTAATAACGGTGGACTCGCTAGTCGTGGGTTGTTTTGGATCATGATTTACCTGGCGGATATTCGGCGCGGCATTCTGTGCGAAATCGGAGTTGCCCTTCCCCGGCGTCGGCACGGCCTCAGGCGTGTCGATCTCGGGGCGGATCAATTCGAAGTCGAAGGCTAAGTCACTGCTACCAAGCTTCTCGTTGAAGTGGAGGATACCGAGAACATTCTCCCCTTCCACCACTGAGCCGGCGGCAAATTCCAGCTCCGCCCAGGCACCCTCCGGACTCTGGTTATCAGATGCGGTGTCGTCATGGCTGCCTGCGCCGTCGACACGGATCCGAGCCACCTCTGTCCCGTTGATAAAGGCAATGAACCCATCATCGGCATTGTGGCGCAAGCGGAGGATCTGCGGGATCTCCCCCGAGACGACCGTGAAAGAATGTCGCGCGTAGACCGAGGTGTAATCCACTACCATGCCATTCTCTCTCAGATTGGTCTGCAGCACCTGGTTAGCACTGCCAAATCCAATCGGCGCCTGGCCCGACAGCCAGTCGACCCCCTCGATGAACTCGCGTGTGTTCCAGTCCGCCGGCGCTTCGCTAGCCCCTTTGCGGTAGGACCAGTTGGAACCTGCAGAGAAATAGGTCAGCTCGCCGAGGACCGGCGGCGGCTGGCTCGACCGCCAGGAGCTACCGAGGTCATTGTCGAGGGAAGGATTGATCAATTCCATCGAGCGACCAGAACCCAATGCGCCGACCGGCCAGGGAAATCGATCGCTATAGCCCACCTCATCGACCAGGTCGCCAGCATTGTTTCTCAGGGCGACTGTCTCCCCTTCGTTGCGCAGCCCACCAGTCCACGGGCCGAGGGCGGAGACGCCGTAGATCGCCGCGACGCTTGCCGGATCTTGGGCCACGACGAGGTAGGCATCCGTTGCCAACATCGTCCCTCCCGCAAAGGTGAACCCGACCCCGTCTGAAAAAAACCATCCAGATAGATCAACCTCGTCAGGCCCACTGTTGTACAGCTCGATGAATTCACTACAAGCAGTGTTTGGCTCCGAGTCGTGCAGAATTTCGTTGATCACGATATCGGCACAAAGCGAGTTAGGAAACACTGCGAGCGGCAGCGCGAGAAGGATCGATGCGTATGGAGGTCTCATTGGGGGAGTTTTAAGGTAGGTCTGATTGCCTCGTCCCGGCAAGTGATTTTGCCATCCATGCCAGCCCAACGAAGCGCGCCCCAGGCGCCAGCACGGTCGGCGAGGTCTTACACGGACAGCAGTGCACCGTCACGCAGGACGGAAGGGCTCTGTGCTGGGTGCTACGGCAGACTGGGGCTTAGGACAAACCTCCATCCCCTCGGATCAGACTTGTAGGACATCACTTTGATTTCCCATCGGAAATCAAAGCCAGTCAGCACGACGGCTTTAATTGCAAATCACAGTCATCCCGTAGCCACCGTTTCCAGTTCCTTCCGTCGCTGTACCCGAGGAAACGGCGTTCCATCTTCAGTATTCAATGTCTGCTTGATTGCTTCGAGAACAACTCGATGCCCCAGCGCGATTTATACCACTCGCAGGGCGAGCCCACCGCCGAATACGCAAACCGAGCGATCCAGATCCGTAAATCAGATCGCCGAGCCGCGCCCTGAAAAGTCGAGGTATTCAAGGCACCGACTCCAATCATCCCCAAGAAAAGGCTTGCAATGACCACGCAGATGTCCAGTATATATGTATGCCTCGAGCTAGACCCATTTTGCCGACCGTTTGTTTCAGTTCCCACTACCACTGCGTGAGCCGTGTTGTGGATCGGAATTTTGTGTTCC
>JBLHKE010000411.1:0-6983 GCA_047619485.1 Verrucomicrobiales bacterium
ATAAACGCTAAGCTATCTGGTGATAGTGAGCGCTTTAGCAACGAAGACAGCGGGGATTTTATCAAGCTCCAGCCCGCATGAGGTTTTCGGAGGTGCCCTATGGATAGGGACTTGGAACATTGTTCATCTGCGCCCAAACAACGCCAAGCTTACTCCGGCAGGATACCGTGTTTCTCTAGGAAAGGCACCAGTTCGGCGACCCCAAAATCTGCCAGCGTCAACTCCCCCACCGTCATCGACGGCGCTGAGGTCTGGTCGAATAGTTCGCGCATTCTTTCAAACGCAGTGTCATCGGCGATCACGTCGATCGCGTTGTAGCTGTAACCCTCCTTCTTCAGGTAAGCTTCGACTTCGACGCACCACGGGCAACCGGGTTTGATATAGAGATCCATCATGCCAGACCGTTAGCGGTGACGCCCTCCCCTCGCGAGGAGAATCGTAGCGGAGTTCGCCAAAATTTCCGCAGGATCATGGTTACAGGAACTCTTCCTACGCGCCGATGGTCACCATCACGTGGTTTTTGCCGATTTAGGCAGCGCCATTCGGCAGGACTCACTCCGCGAGATCCCAGCAGATCAAGCCGCCGCCCTCCAGTGCCAACTTCAACTTGACGAAGAATCGCTCGGCACCGTTGGCACTTTCCCCATTGTCAGCAATGATCTAGTAGCTGTAGTCGACGGCCAGTTCAAAATGCGCCGGCCCAGCGAGTCAGTCGGAGCTGAGATCCTCGGCAGCGGACGGCAAATCATCTCCCCCAACTCCCACAAAAAACGGCGTCCACTGCCATTGCAGCGGACGCCGTTCGGTCGGTTGTTGGTAATACGAAAGGCTCCGTCTCGGAGTTGGCGCCTTCGAAGTTCTTCTAGCTCACTAGTCCGCAAGAATCGGCTTGCCACAATCCCCGGTCGCCCAGGCGGACAGTCGCGCGATCTCTGCCGTGTTCTGATCGTCCTTGCTAGGGCTGCCAAGCCCCACTGGCGGGGCCTCGCCCGCCGCTCGGTTTTTCGCGATGACGGTCGGGATCGCCGGCGCCTCCTCGGCAACCCTCGAACTTTCGGTGTTCATGATGTCAGTGTCCATATCGATGATCGGTCGGTCGGTTTCAGGTTGCGCACTTACTGGCAGGACTCGCATTCGCCGCCGTTAATCAGAGCGTCGAGACTACAGGCGTTTGCCTCCTCTGCGGTGACTTCGCGCTTGGGCGGAGCCTCGACTGCGCCATTCGGCTGGGCTGCTGTCGGTGCGGTCGGAGTGGCGTCGCGCCCATCTTTACGAGCCTTCGCAGTGATCTTCTCGATGTTCGAGGCAGCGAGCGTGCGGAGGTAATAGGTCGTCTTCAGGCCGGACTTCCACGCCGCACGATACATGTGCGACAGCTTCTTAATATCCGGCTCGGCGAGGAACAGGTTCACCGACTGCGACTGGTCGATCCACTTCTGACGGCGCGCTGCCGCCTTGATGAACCACTGGAAATCGATGCCGAACGCGGTGGCGTATTTGGCCTTGATCTCCTCTGGGATCTCACTGATGTCCGCCAGCTCACCGTCGTAGTATTTGAGCTGGTCGATCATGTCCTCGTCCCACAGGCTGAGCTTCTTCAAGTCACGGACGAGGAACGGGTTGAGCACGATGAAATCGCCAGAGAGATTGCTCTTCACGAACAGGTTCTTGTAGGTCGGTTCGATGCACGGCGTACTGCCCATGATGTTCGAGATGGTCGCGGTCGGGGCAATCGCCAGCACGTTGCTGTTGCGCATGCCCTGGCTCTTGATCTTCTCACGCAGCGCGTCCCAGTCCATCTTGCTGCCGCGTGGCACGTCGAGCGCTTCGCCGCGCTCGCGCTCGAGCAGTTCCAGCGTGTCCGCCGGCAACAGACCGCGATCCCACTTGGATCCCTTGAAAGTGCTGTAGGCACCATGCTCTTTCGCCAGGTCCGAGGATGCCTCGTAAGCGTAGTAGGCAATCGCCTCCATAAACTCGTCGTTGAACTCGACAGCCTCTTCGGAGCCGAATGCCATGTCGCGTTTGTAGAGGGCGTTTTGCAAGCCCATCACGCCGAGTCCGATCGGACGGTGGCGGGTGTTGGCAGTCTTCGCCGGCTCGGTCGGGTAGAAGTTGATGTCGATGACGTTGTCGAGCGCACGCACCGCAATGCGGATCGTCTCGCGCAATTTTTTGTGATCGATCTCGCCGTTCTCGTCGAGGTGGTTCTCCAGCACGATCGAACCGAGGTTGCAGACGGCGGTCTCTTCCGGACCGGTGTTGAGCGTGATCTCGGTGCACAGGTTCGAGCTGTGGATGACGCCGGTGTGATCCTGCGGGCTGCGCACGTTGCACGGATCCTTGAAGGTGATCCACGGGTGACCGGTCTCGAAGATCATCCGCAGCATGCCCTTCCACAGATCCAGTGCCGCGACGGTCTTGCCGAAGATCTCGCCAGCCGCTGCCTTCTTCTCGTATTCGACATACTTCTCTTCGAAGGCCTTGCCGTAGAGCTCGTGAAGATCCGGGCACTCGTTGCTGCGGAACAGCGTCCATTCCTGGCGAGCTTCCATGCGCTTCATGAACAAGTCTGGAATCCAGTTTGCCGTGTTCATGTCGTGCGTGCGGCGCCGGTCGTCACCGACGTTCTTGCGCAGATCGAGGAAGTCGAAGATGTCGATGTGCCAGCTCTCGAGGTAGGCACAGCCAGATCCACGCCGCTTGCCGCCCTGGTTCACTGCGACCAGCTGGTCGTTGTGCAGTTTCAAAAACGGGATCACGCCTTGGCTTTCACCATTGGTGCCATGGATGTGGCTACCGGTGCCACGCACTGACGTCCAACTGCCACCGAGTCCGCCGGCCCACTTGGAAAGGTAGGCATTCTCGGCGATGCCGCGCTGCATGATCGACTCGATCGAGTCGCTGACCTGGTAGAGGTAGCAAGACGACAGCTGCGTGTGCAGCGTGCCGGAGTTGAAAAGCGTCGGGGTGGACGAGCAGAACCGGCGCCCTTTATAGAGCTTGTAGAGAGCGATGATCTTATCGGTCTGCGCCTGCTTCTCTTTGACGAACAGACCCATCGCGACGCGCATCCAGAACAGCTGCGGCGTCTCGATACGGCGGTGCACTTTCTCGGTCTTGTCGATGATCAAGTAGCGATCGTAGAGCGTCTGGATCCCGAGGTAGTCGAAGTCCAAGTCAGCCGCCGGATCGAGCGCCGACGAGAGCTTGTCGAGCGCGTAGTCTTTGAGCGTCGGGCTGAGGCGGCCGATCGCGATCCCACGGTGGATGTTCTTCTTGAAGGCCGCGCGGTGGGCGGCCGGGAGACGGTCGATGCCGTCGTCGACGATGCTCCACTCAAGCACCTCCTCGTAGATGTAGGTCAGCATCATCCGGCCGGCGAACTTGGAGAAATCGGCGTCCTTCTCGATGAGGCTCTTCGAGTTGAGGACGATGGTGCGCTCAAGGTGCTCCTCGGACATCTCCGGGAAGATCGAACGACGCAACTCCTTCTCGATCTCTTCCTCACTGTAGATCAACTCCAGCCCGAGCGTCGCATACTGGATGCGCTTGCGCAGGTCTTGACCGTCCCACAGGTAGGTGGTCTCGTCGGCGCGCTTGACGAGGATGAGCGAGTCCTGGTTCGGATCCTGCTCCATGCCCTCGAACTCGGTCTGCAGCCCGTCGGCCTTCTCCTGCTCACGCTGTGCCGAGCGGTGGGCACGGTAGAGGATGTAGCTCTCGGCCACTTTGAAATGCCCCTGCCGCATCAGCTCTTCCTGGACACGATCCTGCAGATCCTCGATGAGAATGTAATCCTGCCCGCTGTCGTTCATCTGCTTGGTCAACGAGTCCGCCACAGCTGTCGCCGGAGCAGAGTCGAGGTGCAGGGCGAGGAAAGCCTTGCGCACGGCAACCTCGATCTTGTTACGGTTCCACGCGACCGCCCTGCCATTACGGCGAACGATCTTGATGCTCGAGCGGCTGGTGTCGCCATTCGGGTTCGAGTTGACGTGATCGGCCATCGCGCGCTGGTGGCGGATGATGAGGCTACGCGCGATGTCGTGCGCATTGTTTTTGACGAGGGCACGCTCGATGATTTTCGTCACGGCGCTGCCGGTCAAGGTCACCGGCGCATCGCCATTGGACGCCTGCGTGACCAACTCCTGCGTCACTGCCTGCGCGAGGTCGGCGACTAGGTTCTTGTTCTGATCACTATAGATCGAATCCTCATCCTGCTGGCGCGACAACAACAAGTCGGTCAAGGCATGACCCACCGTGTCCGCGATCTCCCCGATGCTGTAGTCGCTCACCTGCGACCCCACCTCGATTTTCAAGCTGAGCGGCTGAGCATCAGACTCGGCCTGGCTCTGCGCGTAGTCGCCCCAGTTGAATCTTGGCTTCTGGTCGTTCGGCGTGGTGGCGTAACGCTTGAGCTGCGTGTCTTCCTCGAGGATATTTCGTCCGATCATAGTTGGTAGTTGGCTGGGTCTTGTAGGTGGTGGTGGTGGTTTTTTGTGTTCCGAGTCAGTGGAGCCGATGTTTCATGCCGCCCCCGATTTGTGTTGTGTCGTGTGTTTCCCAGGTAAACTGATAGAAAAGAGAAAAGGAGGTCTAAGTAAGCACGCAGGATGCCAGACCGATCGGTTTTAGAGTTCGTCGTCGCTGACCGTCTCGAGCGAAGACGCCTTCTGGTATTCGGTGACGCGACCCTCGAAGAAGTTTTGCTCCTTCTTGATGTCCATCATCTCGGCCAACCACGGGAACGGGTTCAACACCCCAGGGTTGATCGGCTCCAGACCAACCCCCTCGAGGCGGCGGTCAGCGATGTAGTCGATGTACTGCTTGAACTCGTCAGAACTCAGTCCGAGCGAGCTGACCGGCAGACAGTCTTCGATAAATTCTTTCTCGAGGCGCACCGCCTCGACCATCAGGTCGGTGAGTTCATTCTGGAACTCCGCCGTCCAGATCTCCGGGTTCTCCTGGACGAGGTCCATGAACAGGTTGCGGAACACCTTGATGTGGTTGCTCTCGTCGCGCAGCGTGTAGCGGAACATCTGGCCGATGCCCGGGAACTTGTTCTGGCGGTAGAGGCTCAGCACCATGCCGAACAATCCGTAGAACTGCGTTCCCTCCATGCACTGGCCGAAGGCGAAGATGTTCTTCGCGAGCAGCTTCTTGTTCTCCGGGTCGGTCAGATCGAGATCGCGGCGCAGCTCTTTCGAGATACCGGTGACGAACTCGTTCTTCGCCTTGATCGTCGGGATCTGCTCGAACATCGCCTCGCACTCGTGTGGGTTGATGCCCAGAGACGAGATCATGTAGAGCAGCGAGTCGGCGTGGATGTTCTCCTCGTGCGCATGGCGCCCTAGCACTAGTTTAAGCTCCGGCGCGGTGACGACCTCACGGACGACGTGCAAGACATTGTCACCGACGATCCCCTCAGCAGCGGAAAAATAACCAATACCCATGCGGATGATCCAGCGCTCGGAATCATTGAGCACGTCTTCCGACTGCCACTGCTCGATGTCCTTCTGCATCGGGATGTCCTCCGGCTCCCAGTGGTTCGCCTTCATCGATCGGTAGATATCGTAAGCCCACTGATACTTCAATGGGAGCAGGTTGAACGCCATCGTGTCGCGGCCATTGATGACGCGCTTGGCGGCATAGGCTTCTTCTGCCTTGTCCTGGTCGAGAACGAACGTTTTATTACCGATTTCAAAGGTCTTTTCCATGTTGGTGGCGGAGCGGTTTTGGGCTGAGCAGTTGGTTTTTACGAATGTTAGTTGAAATCTTGGAATACCTGATAATTACACAATAAAACACCCAAAGAGGGTGTGTTTTACCTGAAATCTAGGGCTTCAACCAGCGGTTTATAGAGAAATCTCAAAGTAGGTCAAAAACCCCGTCAAATACCATATATGGGTGAAGCGTCGGGTAATATACCCAACATGTTGTGGTTTGGTCAATCCCCTTTTTGTTGCAAATCGACGATTCGAGCCCCTTTCAACTCTCCCTCAACGACTTACGGCTCTATTAATTTCAGTAATGTTGAAATTAATTAAAACTTTAGCTATTTCAACATCACCAAGGGCCGATTTGGCCCAAATTTCCGCCGTCCAGAACCGGATTTTTGTGGGTTTCGAAATTGCCATCATCTGACGATTTCGGACAAGAGAAATCGGCCAGAAATTGCCTCTCCTCGCAGCGCTGCGAAACGGTCTAGGGATTTAGCGATCTGTCTCCAAGATTTTTCTCTTTGAGACCACCGCCGTGCCATCCAATCGGCGAGATTTTCCCACCGGGCGCAACCTGAGCGACCCCGGAAAACGAGCACTTTGATCTGACAGAACCGCCACATCCCCTGAAAACTCAAGCGCTGCAGCCCGCTGAGAAATTCCGCATTTATTTCGGAGCGAAACAACCCACCACTTGACCCCAGCGCCTGAACCGTCTTTACTCCCATCCCCGCTGGGGATTCCGTTCAGGAATGCCCAGCACACTACGTCGTCGCGCATTCTTGCACGACGACCATTCAAAGGAAGGATGGCTGAGCTTGGTTTAAGGCGCTGGATTCGAAATCCAGTGTAGGGGCAACCTTACCGTGGGTTCGAATCCCACTCCTTCCGCTCTTCGCTCGACCCGTAGGAAAGCGCAGAACGAGCCTTCGAAGCTTCGCGCGAAGAAGAGCGTGCGCGTCCTACGATAGGTCGAGCTACGAACGGCACGCCGCGGTCTCTGGATACAGACCTACAAATTCCTCAAAATGATCCGCCACTCCACCGCTAATCATGAAGATGCTCTACGTCTACCCCCTAGGAAGCGAAAGTGATCCCACAAGGAGCTACGTAGGATTCACCGAGAATCTCCGCCAACGCCTAATCGACCACAACATCGGCAAATCCAAATACACCTTAAAATACCGCCCTTGGAAACTGATCACCTACCTCTCCTTCATTAACGGGAGAAGGCGCTCGATTTCGAACGATCCCTAAAGACCT
>JBLHKE010000412.1:0-6936 GCA_047619485.1 Verrucomicrobiales bacterium
AGGAATTTTAGCCAGCACCAAGGCAGATTTCAGCGATTATAGCGGGCTATTTGAGTTGGAAGCTAACGTGGGTGATGGCCAAAATAACCAGCAGATTGTAGGAGTTATTTACTGACAAGCCCTTAGCCCACAAGCTCTTCACGCGCGCATCTCCGAGTACGGCCAACGCGCAGACTCCTCCCGGCACGGCGGCCTGCGGTTAAGGATCAGAGCCGATCGAAATTCTGAGGTGAGACAGATCCGCCAACTCTATGACGAGGCGATTGCCGCCGGCTTTACAACACTGACGTTTTCAGTCTACTCGACAGACCGTCGCTAGTGTCGCTCGAGCCAAGCGCGCACGCGCTCCAACACACTCTCACGCTCCTTGTCGTGCAGCAGCAGGTGGTAGCTCTTCGCGAAGAGATACTTCTCTTTGTCCTCCGTCTCGAGCGCACCGAACCAGTCCTCGACATCTTCCGGCGTGGTCAGCAGGTCATGCGCGGGGTAGAGCACCAGGATCGGCTTGCGGATCTTCGCCGCCTGCGCTCGCGATCCGTCGATCAATTTCTCTAGCGTGCCGAGCAGGCGGAACGAGAACTTGTCCACCGCGTGCGGCGTCCCGCGAACATTCTCGCGGTGATCGGCATCACCGGTGATGTGCATGTCCTCCTTGTCCGCAGCGAGCCTCTCCAAGCTAATCTTACGCCGCGGCATCAACGTGATCGCGCTCTTCAGAATCGCGTAACGCAGGCGCGAAACCGATTCGCGATCCTTCAGCGAAACGACGGGCGACGAGAGGATCACGCCGCGGATAGCATCACGGTTCTCGCCCGATAGGGCCTCCATCCCGTACAACGAGATCAATCCGCCTAGGCTCTCGCCGTAGAGAAATAGACGAGCGTTAGGGTTCTCGGCGCGCACTAGGGTCAGGAAGGTATCGAGGTCTTCGTACCACAGCTCGGGATCCTTGATATCACCAACCTTATCCTTACGCGGGTCGTTTCCCTGCCCCCGCAGCGCGTAGCTGTAGACAGAGGTCGAGCGGTCTTGGAAGTACTCACCGAGCGGGGCGAAATCGGAAGCGGCGCCACTCAGGCCGTGCACCGCGACGATCACCGTCTCTGGCTTGGATTTGCCACCCCAGCGCGTGATCGGAAATTTCTCCCCATCATGAGAGACCCAGAATTTCTTACCGAGTGTCGGCGCCACCGAGCCAGCCTTCTTCTCCATCGACTTCGCGGCGGCGGTCGAACCCAGAGAGGCCGTCCCGCGCGTCGCGCAGTTCGACATCGTTAGGGCGATGAGCAACGACAACAACAGACGGTAGCAGATTGACTCTAGGGTTGAACGTAGCATGGGGGATCCGGGAAGAGAATCATGGAGCAAAATTGAAGGCTGACAAGCATGACGACGATCTCACTCAGCGCCGATTAAGCCATCCATCACTTGCCAGATGAACTCGCCAACGTCCGGTTCGTTTGACCGGCGAGGCCCAGCGATGTTCAGAATTTTCACATCAAATTCTTCTAGAAATTCCAACAGCACCTCGACCGCATCGTAGCGTCCGTCGCGCGCGACGTGCAGGCAAGGCCTGCCGAGCGCACTAGCAAATCGCTGGGTCGCCAGCGATCCTCCGCTCAGGTGATCGCTGAGAGTGAAAATAACGGTCCCGTCGCTGTCGCGCACATTCCAGCGCGTGCGGACGAGGTAGTTGCTGGAATCGGTCTCGCGCAGGCTGTATTCACGGGGGATCTCACCGTCTTCAGCCCGCCGTCCAGCCGGGCACCAGCCTTGGTGCTCAAGCCCTTGTGCGATCGCCCAGTCGAGCCCGGCGCGGTCTGCCCCGGTCTGACCACCGGAGACAATTTTCTGAATCTTTGGGCGAGCCACCTTGAGTTTTTTAATATCTAATGCGATAGAACAAGTGCCGATCGCACGTTTTGCGTGAAGCAACGGCGCAACCGTCCAACCTGACCAGCCCTAGGTCAAGCTTGTGCCACAGCAAAATTCTCGACAGCCCCCTCCCCCCAAATCCCACAATACAGACATGAACAAGCAATCGAATCGCTCGAATCGCGCTTGGCAGCGCGCCCTTCTCACGGTATCTGCCGGAACGCTCGTCGCCCTTAGCCTCAGCAGCTGCGGCAGCACCGGTGGCATGTTGAGCCGCGGCAAGGACAAGGACGACTCTGCCCGCGTGGCGGAGGACGCACCTGAAAAAATAGAGAAGCCAAAACGTGCAAACTTCTTCAACCGCGGTAGCATTTTTAGTCGCGCCAAAGACCGTAACTCCTACATCGACGACAGCATCCAGACGACGCGGCGCGATCGCTTCGCCGCCCAGAACACGGCGACGCTTGCCCCCGCCCCAGAGCCGGATGCAGCGGCGACGATGACCGGCCGCCAGAACGATGACTTTGCGACGACGCCGCGAACGCCAAACTACGACTTCCAACTCGACCCGAATCCAACGATCGACAGCCGCCCGACGACAATCGATGCCCGTCCAAAAACGCCGACTCGCATGAGCACCCCTCGGGAGGAGAGCCTGCGACTACCTTCGCTAGATTCCGATTTCCCCCAAAACTCGCCAAGCGCTTCGGCAGATCCCAATCCGGGTTCAAGCCCGCGCCCTTCAACAAACTCTCCGGGCTCTGGCAATGACGGCTACACCCCACTGCAACTGCAGCCGAGGCTACCTGGAAATGAGCCGATCCAGCCGCCGAGCGAGTAGCTGTGCTAGCGATTCCCCCCCGTGCACCAAGGACGCACGGCGCTGAATCCGGAGTCGACTCTCACGCGTAACGTTCGTGTGCCGCAACCCCGCAAAATCCTAATTCCCTTGGCAGCCATCGCCTGCCTAGTCGGGTTGGGTGGTTGCTTTCTGCTGCAAACTCATCCCATGGACAACTCTCAAATAAACGCCTACGCCAGCGAGACCGGAAAGAGCGCCGCGAGCGCTACCAGCGAGTCGACTGAGTTGGGGATCGAAAGGTGGAAGTCGCTAGTCGGTGACTTCTCGGTGTCGAACCTCAAAGGCAATGTTGCATCGGTCTATGCCGAGCAGACCTTTTTCAACGACACTCTAAAAACTTTCCGTGATCCGCGGGCGATCGAAGACTACCTGATCGAGACAGCTGAGATGTTAAAATACGGACGGGTCGATTACCAAGATACAGCCATCAGCGGCAACGATGTCTACGTGCGCTGGAAGATGACCTACCGGAGTAAGAAGCTCGCCAAAGACGATGACATCGTCACGATCGGCATGTCCCACCTACGCTTCGACGAAGCTGGTAAAGTGATCCTCCATCAAGACTTCTGGGATTCGACCCGAGGAGTTTTCGAGCATGTGCCGGTGATTGGTAGCGGGATCAGGATGATCAAGAAGCGCCTCTGATAGCCCTCCATGTAACGCGGGGCGATTGACTTGTGACCGTGCAGCTCATCCTAGATTTCTTCACTAGCTCGCACCATTTTTTGCGAAAAATGAAACCTGATTGTGTTCTTGATCAAGGAGCTTGGGAATTGTCGCCGCGAGTTTTTCAGGGACGGGGCGAGACGCCCCGGGCTCCTTTGATCCACGCCATCACAGATCGTGGTGCGCGACAGTATCTACTCGGTGGTATCATCAATTGCCAATTGGCCGCCATCCGTAACTGAACGCCACCAGCGGGCACAAAAAAGCCGCCGCCAGTTCTCACTGGCGGCGGCTGTGAATTTAGAAGGACTCGCAGCTACTTCGCCTCAGGCTTCTTCACCTCAGTCTTTGGCGCTAACCTCTTAGGAATTGGCACGGTCACCGGTGGAGTTGTTGCGGTGATGCGCTTGCGCGGTTTCGCTGGCGTCGTGCCGGCGCGCGGTGGGATGTTGATGCCCACCGGAGGCGTGACGGCCTGGACAGGCTTCTTAATGCTCGCCAACTCCATCTCGAAGACGAGCGTCGAGCTTGGGCCGATCGGAGGGCGATTGCCATCCGGTCCATAGGCGAGATCACTCGGCACTGTCAGACGCCACTTCGAACCGACTGGCATCATCTGGAGCGCTTCCTGCCAGCCCTTCACCACGCGGGAAACCCCAAATGGACGTGGAGCTCCTTTTGAATCGTCGAACACCGTGCCGTCGAGTAAGGTTCCTTTGTAAATCGCGTTGACCTTGTCAGTGAGCTTCGGGATCTCACCGGTGCCCTCCCGCAAAACCTCATACTGCAGACCACTGGCTGTGGTTTTGACCCCCTCTTTCTTTCCATTCTCAGCGAGAAACTTCGCGCCGGCTTCCTTGTTCTTGGTCGCTAGCTCATTCCACCCCTTCTCATCGATATTGTAGGCAGCCAACTGGCGCTGCCGGGCAACGTATTTGCCGTGGATCGGACGGAAGGCGTTCATCAACTCAGATGCCTCAGCCTCCGGGATCTCTGATTCGACACCCTCCATGGCAGACTTCAATCCGCGGACGAGGTCATCCAACTTGGCGTCGACAAACTGACGCTTAAGGTTTTCCCCGTAGCTACGGCCGATCAGATAGCCAATTTTGCTCATATCGATCTGCTCAGAGATCGGTGCGTTCGGATCGGTCTGCGCTGCCGGCGCAAGTTCAGCGGTCGCCGCTTTGGCTGGCGCGGTTTTGTCCTGAGCCGAGGCCGACACAGCGAGGCCAGTCACAACCAGCGAAGTAGAAAGGAGTCTTTTAATCATTATTATTAGGATTTCGGGTTTTGATGTCAGTTTCTCTAAAAAGAAACCCCGAGATGCTAGTCCGTCGACGTGACAAGTTCAAGCTATCCTTTCCTCGATTCACCTTAAAAACAGGCGCTTTACCGCATTGGCACTCGATTTAGGGCTGTTTTCGAGATTATTTAATCAGACTAAATATTTTATAAAGTTCAATTTGATATATTAATCATAACCAATAATCTTAATGAAATATCCGTAATGCCCGCCCACTTGAACAAGTTAATGAAAACATCTCTTACCACTCCACGTTTGCTCGGCCTGAGCTTCGGGCTCGGTTTGCTCTGCACGGCCGCGCCAGAGGCGAAGGCACAATCGATCCTCTACATCTGCAGCGACCAGAAGGGCAATGCCGGTCTCGCCTTCGACCACGGCATGATCGACTACATCCAGACGAACTATATCGGCGGCAGTTTTGAGGCAGCCGTTTCCTCTGAAGTTCAGCCAGGTGCCAACAACAGCACCCAGGGGCTCTACAATCCGGATGACACCAATGTCGCGCTGAGCTACACGTTCAACAACATCGATTGCGTGATCATCTCGAGCACCGTGTCGACCCACTACGTCGCCCAGTTGATGAACGACCTGAACCTTTCGAACACCAACGTCCTCACGATGTCCGAGGAAACTCTCGTGGCACTCCACATGGTGGACAATGCTGCCTCGTTCACTGATCCAGCCGACTCGATCTTCACTGGTGGCTCACAGCAGGCCATCACCCAGAACTACTACCTAGGCCAGTCGGTTCTGGGCTACGGTGACAACTACTGGAATGGCGCCGGCCAGGCCGATGTCGTCGCCTGGAAAGATGCCGCCTCGAACACCGCCGATACCAACGGCTTCTTCTTCAGCTATGACGAGGGCGATGTCGTCGATTCCGGCGCGGATGAATTCACCATGGCTGGCGATCGGATTTTCTTCGGCCTCGGCGAGGGTGACAACTCGGCGGACATCGATGGCTCAGGTGTGTGGACTGACACGATCGACAACAACACCGTCGACGACAGCGAGAACTTCGATCCGAACACGCATCTCACCGCAACAGGCAAGGTGCTGCTCGACCAGGCACTCGGATTGCACGTTGTGCCAGAGGCAGGCACCACGACCCTCTGCTTGCTGACCATGCTGCTGGTCGTCGGACGCCGTCGCCGATCCTAGTACCGACTAGTTAACCAGAATTTTGGAGCAGGCATCCTTCGCGGGGGTGCCCGTTATTTATTGGAATATACGCGACTACAGCTTCTTCCCGTAACGGGCGGCGACACGCTCACCACTCGCCTGCTTCATCAGGGAGTAAGGGAAAGATTTTCCATGCGTCGCGATGACGTTGACGCGATCTCCACTCGACCAGCGCCGTGCTTTGTTCGCATCGTTCCAATCGACATTCCACATCGAGCCATCATCGAGGATGACGAAGCGGCCATCGAGCGAGGCCGCCTTGATCTGTTTCGCCGATCCCAACTTGGAGACAGGATATTCGTAACGCCTGTTGCCGCTGCTAGTCCCGCAGCCGGAGAGGACGAAGACCAGCGCGATAAAGAGGAAGAATCGGGAGAGTTTCATGGGGAGATCCTAACTCAGATCGTCATGGCTGCATAGCCGCCGTCGACGATAATTTCAGCCCCCGTCATGAACGACCCTGCTGCCTCCGCGGCGAGCAACAGCGTGGCTCCGATCAGTTCGTTCGATTCGCCAAAACGATTCATCGGCGTGTGTCCCATGATCGACGCGACCCGCTCTTCGTTGAGCACCTTGCGGTTCTGTTCGGCCGGAAAGAATCCCGGGACGAGCGTGTTGACGCGAATACCGGACGTTGCCCACTCGCGGGCGAGATTTTTACTCAAGTTGTGCACCGCCGCTTTCGTCATCGAGTAGGTGAACACACGCGACAGTGGGATCACGCCCGACATCGAGCCGATATTGATCACCGAGGCGCGGATTTTGTTTTCGAGAAAATATTTTCCGAACACCTGGCAGGCGACGAACACCGCCTTGGAGTTCGTCTCGAAGATCTGGTCGAATTCGTCCTCGGGCACATCAAGGAATGGCGTCGGCGAATTGACGCCAGCGCCATTGACGAGGATGTCGCACTTGCCGGAACGCTCGACGGTCGCAGCGAGCAAGCCCTCGAGGCTCGCGCGATCGGTCACGTCAGCAGGGAGAAAATACCCCTTGCCGCCAGCCGCCTCGATCGACTCTAGACGCGCCTTGGCTTTCTCCTCGC
>JBLHKE010000413.1:0-6934 GCA_047619485.1 Verrucomicrobiales bacterium
GAGGAGCTACGACTCCCGTGCGTGTCGGGCATGGACCTCGCCCTGAACCGCGCCAACGACCTGCCCTTCTCCAAGAACGCCGACAAATTGCTCGTCGGCCCTGACGGTGAATCGGTTCTCATCCGCGACAGGGATATCTATGGTCGGCGAATTCTCCAGCGGATCGTACTGGAGCTAAGCGCTTGTTCGGAAATAAGTTGGTGAATAGCTGGGCAGGCATTGAGCTTACCACCAAGGCAGAGTTTGCTTCGTGTAGTGAACTACTCGGAGGAAACTCCAACGTAGGTGGGAGGTTCAAGGGCTAGCAAATAACTCCTACAATCTGCTGGTTATTTTGGCCATCAACCGCGTTAGCTTCCAACTCAAATAGCCCGCTATAATCGCTGAAATCTGCCTTGGTGTTGGCTAAAATTCCTGCGCATCTTTGTATGACTTATTTCCTGACAACCCCTAAGGCGAATATCGCCCGACTATTGATTGGCCGTGGAGCGTCCACGGAAGGCATCCCAGCGGAGAAGTTACAATCTATCGAGAAGTAGCGCGCCCAACCGGTAGACGGGGCGCCGGGTGTGCCACGCGTCGCCGCATGGACAGCGACCGGAGCCGACCCACAAGAAATGCTCCGAATCGGACAAGGTGCGCGCTGTTCCGAATCCACAAATCGGCTTTGTTATGTCGAAATCAAGCTGGGGCACCCTGTGGTTCTGGCCAATTCCCCTGAAGAACCATGATCCAATTTCCCCCCTCTCCCCTTCTAAAAAGTAGCCAGGGGAGAAGATGAGTGCAAAAAAATCAGAAGTGAAGCTGGGAACCTTCGAGAAGTACCTGGTGCTCTGGATTCCACTTTGCATGGTCGCTGGCGCAGGCCTGTCCCGCTACACCACGATCGGTGAAGCCATCGAGAGTCTCTCGATTCGCGGCATCTCGATTCCAATCGGCCTCTGCCTGTTCTTCATGATGTATCCAGCGGTTCTGAATCTGAAAGGATCAGAGCTGCGAAAACTCAAACAGACGCCCAAGCCGATCTTGCTGACCGTCCTCTCCAATTGGCTAGTGGCGCCACTAGTCGGATTCGGTTTGGCAAAACTATTCTTGTCGGACCACGAGGAGCTGTTCGTGGCGGTCATCCTCCTAAGCGCCAGCCCGTGCACTGCGATGGTTCTGATCTGGGGGGCGATGGCCAACGGCAACCAGGAGCAAAACGTCGTAAATACCAGCCTCAACACCATCACGATCATGGTCTTCTATGCCCCTCTCGTGGCGCTATTGACAGGGATCCAAGACATCGAGATCGATCGTTGGGGTCTGCTGACTTCAGTTCTTGTCTTCATCGGCTTACCCATGCTACTCGGATTGTTGACCCGGAAAATCGTCATCCCGTGGAAAGGCGAGGCATGGTTTGACGGCGTCTATCGTCCCGTCCTAGGGAAGATTTCGGTCGGCGCGCTACTCGTCACTCTGATTGTGTTGTTCGCGCTGAATGGTACCACCATCATGGGGAATCCCGAATACCTCCTTCTAATTTCAGTGCCGCTGTTGTTGGGATTCTTCATTGTTGTCGCATTCAATCTCCTGATAACAAAGCTGTTCCGTTTGCGGTATCGAGAAGCCGTCGTCACGGTCATCATCGGATCTTCCAGCCATTTCGAAATCGCCATCGCCACCGCGATTGCCACCTACGGAGTCGGTTCGGTAGCGGCTCTAGGAACGACCATGGGCCTATTCTGGGAAATCCCGATCATGTTGGGCTTGGTGTATTTTTCGCGCTATCTCGAAAGGAGGGGGTTCTGGTCCGAGCAACCACCCAAGGGTGACATCATCTCCTGATGTGCGTAGAGTCTGGTATGCCGAAGGCGAACCGCTGGAACCGCTTCATCTATGCCCTGTGGTCACCGTTCTACGATCTGCTGATCAACCTCGCAGCAATCCGGCAGGCACGGCGGCGGGCATTTGATCTGCTAGCGCTGCGTCGTGGCGAGCGCGTCTGTCTGATCGGTGTCGGCACTGGGGCTGACTTCCCGTTTCTGCCGGAAGGGATCTCGGCGGCCGGGGTCGATCTGAGCAAAGCGATGTTAGCGAAGGCGCGGCGCAAGCTACCGCTGTCGGGCATCGACCTCACTCTCCAACAGGCGAATGCCGAGCAGCTACCGTTTGCTGACGAGTCGTTCGACGTGGCAGTGCTGACCTTGATCCTCAGTGTGGCCGCGGATGGCGCTGCCTGTTTGCAGGAGGCGGCGCGCATCACGCGCAGCGGGGCCAGGTTGCTGGTATTGGACAAATTTTCACCTCCAGCTGGCAGGCCGTCGCTTGTCCGCCGCCTTCTGAACCCGTTGACTCGGACATTTGGAACCAACATCAACCGCTCGTTCGAAGATTTCCTCCCAGGCCTGCCGCTGCGCGTTCTCAGCGATCAGCCGGTACTGTTTGGCGGTGCCTACCGCGCGATTTTGCTGACAAAAGAAGAATCCGCGCCACGGCGAACCGCAGCGGACACGGAAACGCCGAACCAATCAGCAGCTGGATGATCAAGGATACTGCGTCCACACAGGATTCAATGGGGATCCAAGCAGACAGGCACCGCTGGAAATAAAGGTAACCGTTTCGGCGAGCTGGGCGCCAGTTCGTCCGGTGACGTCGGATCCGTCGAGAACGAGGCGCAGAGCTGCCGGGAACTGATCACGGAATCGGGCTTCGGCAGCGTGGTCGTCTACCAGAATTTCGAGGAGACGACCGGTGCGATCGACAAACTTCTGTCACCGGATTCAGAGAAAGCGCAGCCACGTAGCGTCGGCTTTAGCCTGCGTTGGCGACGGTATTCCCCTTCGCATATGGCCTGTGTTTGCGCCGACACACGAGAGTGTCTCCGGGTTCCGTTTGGCCACTGGCCATGAGAAAACGGCAGCGTGCTGGCGGTCGCAGGCTAAAGCATACGCTACGACGCTTCGCGTTGCTTTCACCCTTTCGGAGAAGGCGTCACGTTGAGAAAAGGGATAACCAACTCTAAGCCCACAACACCGACGAACACCTCAAGATGGTCGAACACCGGCTGGGCGAACTGCAGCTGTTGCTCTCAAAGGAAGAGTTGGAGGACATCAGAATTCTCGACCACTTCCGCGAACGGATCGTGGAGGCGATGGAGGCCGCCAAGTAAAGCGGCACCAAATTTTCCCGGGGAATGATGGCAGGCAAGCCCTCGGCCCGGCCGCGTTTCGGCAGCGTTGTCTTCTTGTCCATTCTGAGGTTCCCATCAGGGGCACACTTCTGGTAGTCTCCGCACACTACCACAAAACCCATGATCAAAACCATCCTCCTCTTCTTAGTAAGTGCCACCGCCATCGCGGCAGCCTCCCCGCCGAACATCGTCTTCGTCATCACAGACGACCAAGGCTACGGCGACCTCGGGGGCACTGGAAACCCCATCATCAAAACACCCAATATCGACAGGCTCGCTGCGGAGTCCTCCGGCTTGAGCGACTACCACGTCGCCCCGACTTGCTCCCCGACCCGCTGCTCCCTACTCACCGGTCATTGGACCAACCGCACGGGTGTCTGGCACACGATCATGGGCCGTTCGATGCTGCGTGAGAACGAGGTCACCCTCGGTCAGATGTTCAAGGACGGCGGATATGAAACCGGCATGTTCGGCAAGTGGCACCTCGGCGACAACTACCCCTACCGCCCCGAGGACCGCGGCTTCACGGAAGTCTATCGCCACGGGGGCGGCGGCGTTGGCCAGACCCCGGACGTGTGGGACAATGCCTACTTCGACGGATCCTATTTTCACAACGGCAAGATCGTCGCAGCCAAAGGTTTCTGTACCGATGTGTTCTTCGGCCAGGCCCACCAGTTCATCAGAAGCAGCGCCAAACAGAAAAAACCCTTCCTCGCTTACATTTCCCTGAACGCCCCCCACGGGCCTCTGCACTGCCCTCAGAATTACCTAGATATGTATAAAGGGCAGAGCGATAAAATCGCAGCCTTCTACGGCATGATCACCAACATCGACGAACGCGTCGGCGATACCCGTAAGTTGATCGACGAACTGGGGATCGCCGACGAGACAATCTTCATCTTCACCACCGACAACGGGAGCGCCAGTGGGGCAAAAATTTTCAACGCCGGCATGAAAGGAGCCAAAGGCAGCCCATACGACGGTGGCCACCGCGTCCCCTTCTTTCTCCATTGGCCGGCCGGTGGCCTCGACCAGCAGCACGATGTCGATGAGCTGACCCACATGGTGGACATTGCGCCGACCCTCCTCGAGCTGACCGGGGTGGAGAAACCCGAAGGTGTGAAATTCGACGGCCTGTCGATTGCGGGCCTGTTGGATCCGGCCAAGAAAATCGATTGGCCCGAACGATTCGTCATCTCCGACTCACAGCGTGTGCGCGATCCAATCAAGTGGCGTGGCTCATCGGTGATGTCTAAGAAGCACCGTCTGATCAACGGCAAGGAGCTGTATAACATGAGCGTTGATCCCGGGCAGAAAAAGGACATCTCCAAGAAGCACCCGGAAATCGTCGATAAAATGCGAGCTTTCTATGACGAATGGTGGATGGAACTCGAGCCGACTTTCTCCCAGACCACCGAGATCCACCTCGGCCACCCGGAACATCCTGAGGTGAACCTGACGGCCCATGATTGGATTCAAAAGGTTTATCCGCCGTGGCATCAGGGCTCGATCCGCGCCGCCGATCGGAAGCAGAAAAAATCCAAACCCTTGTCGCATGTCGGCCACTGGGCAGTGAAAGCAGTTCGCGATGGCAACTACCAGATCTCGCTGCGCCGCTGGCCGCTCGAGTCGGGGCTCGCGATCAATGCCGATCTCCCTGCAGGCAAGGATGTACCGGGAGCGAGTAAGGCATTCCGTACCACCCCGGGAGCTGCCATCGCCGCCACCCACGCGGTCCTCCGTATCGACGGCAAAAACCTCGAGACCAAAACTGTCGAAGAGGGAGCCACCGAGGTGTCGTTCGTTACCGCCCTGAAGCAAGGTTCCTACCAGCTCGCCCCCTTCTTCAAAATCAAGGAGGGTGAGCTTGGTGCCTACTACACGGTCGTGACCTGGCTCGAATAGCAAGCAGTGGCTGTGTGCCCAAGGAGAACAGCTACAGCACCTGCCAATCGAGTCAGCGGAGGAGTTCATGAACCCCTACGAGCACATCGACGACTAGGGCATCCGCCAGTATCACGGCAACATCACCCAAACAAGAGTCTGGCTAATTTAGCTTTCGCTATTGACATCGACAGCTAATCCTAATTAATCTCTTTGAAAGAGTAGAAGGAGGCATCAATTGAAAACAAGCTTTGTTGATCAATCTCGACGTCGGAACTTAGCGGTTTTGATTTCGTTCATGTTGGCGGCGATGGCACCCGCAGTGCGGGCTGTCATCACAGAGGAAATTTCGTCAATCGGCTTCGAGGCGCCGACCGTCCTGCTCGATTCCGACGAGTTCGATGGCGATGCGACCACGATTCGCAATGGCCTGCACACAAACATCGAAGCGACGATCGCCCGTACGCAGTTCGGCGATCCCGCGCTGACGGCACGCTACCGCGTGGTCTACTCCCTCGAAGACGAGACCGGTGTCCCGATCAGCCTGGAGAATGGGGACACAGGCGACGACACGCAGGTGACGGCGGCGCCATTCGTAGTGGCTCTCAACGGCGGTGCCTTCGTCTTCCCCAACAGCCACGTCGAACCAATCACTGCCGCACCGGATCCGCTCGCCACCTTAGATCCAGCCGTGACCTACCGGGTCGTCTCCCGCCTGGAACGCGAGGTTGCCGCAAACACCTGGGCGACCGTCGATGACACACCGGCGACCGATACGAACTTCGTCGACCAGCTCCACTTCACCAACGTGGCCTCCGGCGACGCCGAGTACAACTTCCGCGGCCTCCTTTTCATCCTCACCTGGGATCAGAAGTTCATGGTCGATACCGACCCGGCCAACAACACCTTCCTGGTGTCGGCCGCTGCGGTGTTCGGCCGCTACGATGAGTTCGACGACCCGATCGCAACGCAGGCCACGACCGTGTATTTCGATTTCGACCTACTCGACAGCGGCGGCAACCAAGTGCCGCTGGTCGACGACGGAGTGGTTACAGCACCGCTGTCGCTCGATTCCTACGACAACTCCGGCGTTCGAAAAATCCCCGACTTGGAGACTGTGTTCATCAACGACAGCCCGCTGCGCGCGGTCGGGCAGCTCGACTCGGTCAACGAGAGCTACCGGCTGGTGTGCACCCTACGCCACGAGGAAGATTCACTCGCGAACCAACACATCGACACGTCGCGCCAGCTCGCCCCCGAGAGCCTGCTACACTTCAACGGCAACCTTGCATTCGGCACCTTCCAGACGCAGTTCACCGGGGTCGAAAACAACCCGGCACCAGCAGGTGGAGGGGCTACGTGGATCGACACATCGATTGTCATCTCGGACGAGGAAGGCGTGTTGCCCGGCAACCCGAACTACGTCTTCGGCGATGGCATCACCTCTCTGAATGTCGAACTGCTTGCCAACGGCGACGCGCGTTTGCCCGCAGCTCCGCCACAATCGCTGCCCGTGTTCCCGCCGGGGAATCCCGGCGGCACGATCGTCCGAAACTTGGGCGGAATCGACGTGACCTACACCGGCGGCGTCACCCTAAGTGAAAACGGTGCCAACGCGGCGGGGATCACCATCGAGTTACCGCAAGGGCTCGGCTACATCGCGGACAGGGTCGCCAACCCGTTCCTCGGTGAGCCAGATTTCTCCAGAGCCGGCCCCTACGCGCTCGCCCCAGACCTCGATCCGGCCGGATCGCTCACCTTCACCCTGCCTGCCAACGCCGCCATCTTCGACGAATCGCACCCGCTCGTGTTCCACACAAAAACCCTCGTGCTGGATGTCGCTGGGACGCTCGAATTCGACACCGTCGCAGTGGAGTA